>NZ_JBNUPJ010000020.1:0-33336 GCF_050409485.1 Facklamia sp. P12945 | reverse complement strand
CAGAGTCCTTTCTATTTTAGTTACCACTTTTAATAGATCGGACTTTTGTGTTTTTATGTAGCAAAAAATAGGGTGGAAGGAAGTGTTTTTCTTCCATCCACCCTATTTATTATAGAACTTTATTTATTCAGCCTCTTTGACGTTAATAGAAAGTAAGAAAAGCTTTGCCTAGCTTATTTAGTATCCACTTTTTGCAACTCGAAGTCTTTAGGAATTAAAACTGTGTCAATGATATGAATAACTCCATTGGAAACTTCTAAATCGGTAGAAGTAATCATCGATTCACTGATCATCGGCTCGTCTTCTGAAAAATCGAAGGCCACTTTTTCTCCATTAACAGTTTCAACAGATTTTCCGTCTTTTAAATCTTCAGCCAAAATTTTACTAGCCACCAGGTGATAAGTTAATAGTTTATTAAGATCAGGCTGTGTTAGTAGCTCTTGCTCCGTGATATCAAGCTCTTCTAATAATTGCTCAAAAGCTTCATCCGTTGGGGCGAAGAGGGTATATGGTTCGTTTTCTTGTAAGATTTCAACTAAATTAGTTTTTTCAAAAGCAGCCGCTAAAATACTGAAATCATCATTATCTTGAAGGGTGGCAACAATATCCTTTTGTTTATGTATGTCTTCTTTAGAACTTATTTCTTTGGTACTTTCTTCTTTAGAACTCTCTTTTTTAGAGCTTATTTCTTTGGTACTTTCTTCTTTAGAGCTTATTTCTTTGGTACTCTCTTCTTTAGAGCTCTCTTTTTTAGAGCTTTTTTCTTTGGAGCTTTCTTCTTTAGAACTCTCTTTTTTAGAGCTTATTTCTTTGGAGCTTTCTTCTTTAGAACTCTCTTTTTTAGAGCTTTTTTCTTTGGAACTCTCTTCTTTAGAGCTCTCTTTTTTAGAGCTTTTTTCTTTGGAGCTTTCTTCTTTAGAGCTCTCTTTTTTAGAGCTTTTTTCTTTGGTACTTTCTTCTTTAGAGCTTATTTCTTTGGTACTCTCTTCTTTAGAGCTCTCTTCTTTGGTACTTTCTTCTTTAGTTGTTTCCTCTTTAGTTGTTTCCTCTTCAGTTTCTTCATTCATCACTTCAGTAGCTGTTGTTTCATCAACGGATGTGTCAGTATTCGTGGTAGTGTTCTCATTTGTACAACCAACTAATAGGGCAATGGCTGATAGAGATAGCACTCCCACTTTCATCTGATTTAAAATTGATTTTTTCATTCAACTCTCCCTTTCATCAATAGAATTTATTAATCAGCAACAATAAAATGAATATGTTTATTTTATGACAAACATATTTCATTCAGCTTTATTGTACGAACGAAAACGCAACAAGTCAAACAATTCAATATTAAATTAGATATAAACAACATATATTATAGATGATGAAAACTTGCTAGAAAATTTATTATTAAATTTAATTATCAAATTATTCAAAATTACTTAGCATAGATTGCTTAAGGTGAATCATGTAGCCGGCTTATCTTGAAGCTTAAATATAAAATTTAAAAAGCAAAGCCTATGAATTATGTTAAGAGGGATTTTATTTTTTTGTTAGTCGCTTTATAGAAAGAAAGTGTATAAATGAATCAGCAAAAACATCTATTATAATTTGAAAGAATTAGCGAACACCCCAATTAAAGTCATTGATTCAAAATTTAATTCAGGCGCTCAGTGACTGGTGGTTAAAAAAGCTGCAGAAGTTTTAGCCGCTAGAGAGGACTTTTAAGAAACGGTTAAAAGAATAGAAGGAACTATTAAGAAAACGCATCTCTTTATCAACGCTCCTACCTTGAAATATATGTTAAATCAGGATACATAGCTAGGGCGCAGGTTTTTGTTGCCAATAAGGTCATTTTAAAACCAGTAGTCTCGATGGATGAGGTTGGCGGCGGGGTAGCAATAGGTATGACCATTAGTTAAAAGGGTAATATTAAAAAGATTCAAAAATGAGTTAATAATTGTATGCAAGAGCATACAATTATTAACTATACTAGTGTTCATGCCTATGGAGGCCAATGCGTGCAAGAATTTGAGGAATATTAAACTTAATTAATTAGTAGGGGGCTAGATTATACGATGGAAATTTTAGCATTTGTAGCGATGAGTGCGAGGATAGGTTCGGTCGCTATCGCCTTAACTACTGAATCGAATAAGAAGGGGGTTAACTGGATTTTAAAAGGGTAATTATATATAGTGTGTTATTTATAGTCACCTTGGTGATCGCCACTCAAGGCTTTACGACTAAAATGGAGGTGGCTTGATGTTGCCACTTCTTTTCCCCTTTATTTATTTCACTATTATTTTTTAAAATTAAGGGCAACTCAATTGTCGATATAGGGTGGGGCTTAGTCTTTGTGTTGCAAGGAATCTTTAATTTTATTGTCGGCTCGGTAAGCTATTCGATTATTAAATACAATCAATTTGATTTTTCTATGAGTCATAATTACATTGTAATAATTAGCTTGCTAATTGCTGACATTGGTCTGTTTTTCGAAGTGGTTGGCGATGAACAAATTAGATAACACATAAATAAAAACACAGGCAAATGACTCCGAACAGACTTATGGTCAATGCCCCGTCATCCTAATTATTTTAGAGAGATCTTAGTTTGGGTCGACCTATATATTAGTGGGTTCACCTTATTATTTATTCAAGCCGTTCATCCTGTTTATTATATCGTTCTAGTTATTTCTCCTCTAGTAATGGCGACAGTATTGATAAAAATATCTATTCCTTTATTAGAAAAAAACATGTAGTAATATGAAGGTTGGCAAGAATATACTCAAAGAGTCCCTATGTTATTTCCATGGGGCAAGAAATAACATCTAATAAAATAACTTCCTAACAAACTGTTTTGAGACAGTTTGTTAGGAAGTTATTTTGTATTAAAGTTCGAAGTTAAAATGGATAGGAGGTTGGAGGTCAAATCTATTCACTACGAAGAGCTTCAACCGGGTTTTTGCGTGAAGCTTGTTTAGATGGAATTAAACCAGCAATAAATGATAGTAGAATGCTTAAGCCAATTAAGATAAGGGCATTTTTAAAAGATAAGCTGACTGTGACCTCTTCTAATAAGTGCAGCAATAAATTGTTTAAAGGAGTGTGTAATAAATAAGTAAACCCGATGCCTAATAATCCTGAAAACAAGCCGATAATAATCGTTTCAGCATTAAAAACCGTTGAAATATTTCTTTTTGAGGCGCCGATGGCTCTTAGAATACCAATTTCTTTTGTGCGTTCTAATACTGAGATATAAGTAATGATCCCGATCATAATCGATGATACGAGTAATGATACGCTGACAAAAGCAATGAGAACGTAGGTAATAACATTCACAATTTCCGAAACGGAAGACATGATTAAGCCGGCAAAGTCGGAGTAGGTAATTTTTTCCTTTTCACTAACAGTCTGATTATAAGCTTCAATTGCGTCAGAAATAGCTTCTTTATCAGCAAAATCATCTGCATAAATACTGATTGCAGAAGGATTTTCAGTAGAAACGACACCAAATTCTTTTAAATTAGTGTCGTAACTAGCCGGTGCAATTGAAGAATCATAAATTTCAAGAAGGGACGAATCATCCAGGTCTTTAACGACTTGATTAAATGGATCCGCGATATTAGCCGGATTGTCAGCTAAATTTGGCTCTGTTGTTGCGAACGGTTCTAAGCTTTGCTGTTTTGCTTGAATTTGCTTAATAAATTCAGCTTGTTGACTGAGGGTGAAATCCTCTAAATAATGATAGACATCTTCAATTTTTTCTCTATCGTTAGCTGCTTCAAAAGCTAGACCATTTAAAACGTTGGTTTTTGGTTGCTTTTTTTGTGCTTGAACGATGTCACTTTGATTGACATAAGCCATTAAAAAGTTTCTTAATTTGCGTGTATAAGCAAGCGGAGTGCGAATGGTTAAGGTTTTAGCATTATCAACTGGTTGAATGATACCGGAAATTTTTATCGGGATAGCTTTTTCTTTAACAACTTTTTCAATCGTTAAGGGATCGTCAGTCAGTTTTTGATAATTACCTCGCGCGTTTTTCTCATAGTAATCACTGCGAGGTAATAAATAAAAAGTTTGATTGCGTAGGTCTTTAAACCGAAGTGTCTTTTTTTCGAGGTGAAGTTCTTCATCATTTTCTATTTGATTGAGAATTTTCTCATAATCTTCAGAGGGGAGCATGCCAAACTCGTAAAAATCAGAAAGGCTGATTTCATTGGCTTCATTTACAACCAGCACCATCTCATTATATTTTTCAGGCCATTTACCATCGATTAAATGATAATTATCCTTTACAACTGGGCTAATAACTTGCTCACCTTGACCTGGAAGAAGTTCGCTAATTTTTGTGTTGGGTTGATTAAACGAGTTTGAAGGGGAACTAAAGTTTGTTCTTGGTTGTCGATTCACACTTTCAAAAGAACTACCATCAGTATTGATCAAACGCTCATTTTCGTCGTAGGCGAATAAATCAAAATTGATAGCGTAAGAATAAACGATACCATTTTTGCCGACATAGTTAGAAAGTTTATTGTCATCTTGATCTAAATATTTTTTGAAAGCTGTTAAATTATTTTGGCGAAAAGAAGAATTGAACTCACTCATTTGTTCAAGCGATTCATTGTTACTGTAGATGACGTCTAAATTTTCATTGTTAGAGTCGGTATCTTCTGTTTCTTTAGTAGAAGTTTCCGCTCTTCTTGCCGACATTAATTGACTAAAGTCGACAGACTCCTGTTCAATGGTTATTGGATAGGCCGACATAGTCTCTTCTTGGACGTTATCAATATAGTTATTCACGCCGGTCGATAGCGATAGAATGAGGGCAATTCCAATAATCCCGATGGACCCTGCAAAAGCTGTCAAAAACGTTCGGGCTTTTTTAGCGTTTAAATTATTAAAACTTAACGACAAGGCCGTAAGAAACGACATGGAAGACTTGCCCATGCTTTCATGCTTAGAGTTTTTGTTTTCTTCAATGGCTAAAGGATGGGTGTCAGAAATGACTTTGCCGTCTTGCAATTCAATAATGCGGTTGGAGTATTGGTGAGCCAATTCAGCATTATGAGTAACCATCACGACCAAACGTTTTTTGGCAACGTTTTTTAATAGGTTCATTATTTGAAGGCTAGTCTGTGTATCTAAGGCTCCTGTCGGTTCATCGGCTAAAAGAATATCTGGCTCATTGACTAATGCTCGTGCGATCGCAACTCGTTGCATTTGCCCCCCAGATAATTGATTGGGCTGTTTGTTGATATGATCTTTTAACCCTACTTCCTCTAAGGCTTTGATAGCTTTTTGCTTCCGAAGCTTGGCTGAAATTCCTGAAATAGTAAGTGCCAATTCAACATTGGATAAAACGGATTGGTGAGGGATTAAATTATAGCTTTGAAAGACAAAACCGACCGAGTGGTTGCGGTATGAATCCCAGTCTTTGTCTTTATAATTTTTGGTTGAAATGCCATTAATAATAATATCACCACTGTCATAGCGGTCCAAGCCGCCAATGATATTGAGTAACGTCGTTTTACCTGACCCGCTGTGACCTAAAATAGATACAAACTCATTGTCTCTTAAATTGAACGTCACATTATCCAAGGCTTTTTGCTTAAAGCCCCCTGTATGGTAACTTTTGGTTATTTTTTCTATTTGGTGCATTGTAAAACTCCTTCATTGAAAGATTTACGAATAAATGGTAATAGTCTCATTTCAAACAAAGTATATCACTAATACCGACCTAATTCGATCCTAGCGCAAACAAAAAATAGCAACACAATATCTTCCACCTAAAAAAACTCAAGTCGAAAGTTTTAAGGTATGCGTGGGAAGCCTTGCGATAAAATAGTAAGTGTGATCAATTGTCTGATAAGGATGTTTTTTATATTGTTAGCTTAATGGGACATGAACGACTAAAATAATCCGTCAGGTAACGATTGGAGCATTATTTTATAATATAAATCTATCAGTTTCTAAAATGACACCAAGGGGAGCTAGTTTGTAGGATGCTTAAAGGGAACAGTGCATAAGTTTTCCAAGCAATAGCCATTGTGGCCTCCCACTTAATTAAATAGAATTTTAAGAAGTTATCTAATAAATCAGGCCTATTTATCAGAAACTCTGATAGGTCCGCGGCCTGTTAGTAAGTTATAATAGCATCAGGAATATTATTTAGATGCATCCATCCAAGATGTTGAGAGTGGTTTTGTTTATAGGAAGCCTGTTGTTCACAAAAGCGGTAGGACTTAAATAATGCTAGTGCAACTAATAGAAAAAGAGCGAGGGGTTAATTTTGAATAGTAAGCGTATGTTAGATTGTTTCGCAAGTGATTTTGCTACGATGACTTCCTCGGATTTACTCAATAGTATACGAGCTAATGAAGGCAGAACTTTATTAGTAGAATTAAGAGAAGATCGAACTCCTCACCTACCTGATCTTACTAACAGTGAACTTGCTCGAGCCGCTGGTGCGGATTTGATTTTGCTCAATCAAGTAGATGTTTTTAATCCAAAGATATGGGCTTTACCAGATACGCCACATCCAATTGAAACTTTGAAACAGTTTGTCCAACGTCCCATCGGTGTCAATTTAGAACCGGTAGCCAGTGAGGGACATTATTTGGAAAAAGTAAAGAGCCTAGTTGAGGGGCGTATATGTAGTGTTGAAAGCTTAAAAAGAGTGGAAGAATTGGGGTTAGATTTTATATGCTTAACAGGAAACCCACAATCCGGAGTTAGTAATCAGGCAATAGTAGAAGGTATTCGTCTGGCGAAAAACCATTATTCTGGTATTGTGATTGCTGGCAAAATGCATGGGGCAGCCTATGATGAACCTATTTCTTCAGAAGAATGGGTGCAACACTTTTTGACAGCTGGGGCTGAAATTATCATATTACCTCAAGTTGGAACCGTGCCTGGTTACTCGATGGAAGAGTTTAGGCGCAGTTGTCAGTTGATTCACAAAGTGGGGGTTTTGAGTTTAGCAGCTAACGGGACGAGTCAGGATTGTTCACAAAAAGAGGTGGTTACTCAATTGGGATTAACTGCTAAAATAGGTGGTGCAGATATTTTGCATATTGGTTGTTCAGGTAGTGGGGGCATTGCCCCGTTTGAAAATATTATGCAATTATCGATTGCCATTCGAGGGTTGAATCACACGCTTAGAAGAATGGCCATATCCAATCTTCGATAAAGACTCTGCTTCAAGACTTATTACTAAAAAAGATGGAAAGGATGTGGTAGGCTAGAATAGATAATTATTTAGGGATTTAGTCATTCCAACAACTTAAAGAATAAAGGAGAAAAATATGAAAAAAACATTAAAAAGCATCTTAGCAGCATCGCTCACTTTATCAACTGTGTTAGCACCTTTAACAGCTATGGCTCAAGAAGAAAATGCAGGTATAGAAATTAGCTTTATGATTCCTGATTGGGGAGCTCCATCGGATGAAATGTTGGCTAGATTTGAAGAAGAGTATGGGATTAAAGTCAATGTTTTACCAACTAGTTGGGACGATATTCGTGATAAGTTAGCGATTGCAGCTGCAAGTAACACGGTGGCAGCGGATGTCTTTGAAGTAGATTGGTCTTGGATGGGAGAATTCACCAGCGCAGATTGGTTGGCTCCTATTGATTTGCCAGATGCGGATGCTTTTCCAGCAATCGAGCAATTTATGCTAAACGATGAGGTCTATGCAGTCCCTTATGCAAATGATTTTCGGATTGCCTACTACAATACAAAAATGTATGAGGAGGCTGGCTTAGAAGAACCGCCAGTAACTTGGGATCAAGTGATGGAACAAGCTAAAACTATTAAAGATGCTGGAATTACAGAATACCCAGTATCGCTTCCGTTAGGTGCGGATGAAAATTTAACGACTACTTTCTTCTGGTTGGCTTATACACGCAATGGTATTTTATTTAATGAGGATAATACTTTGAATGAAGAAGCGTCTCTCGATGCATTAACTATTATTAAGGCTTTATCAGATGAAGAATTAATTAATCCAGGTAATGTGAACGGTTCGGGAATGGACGCTTACAGACAGATTAACTCAGGAGATACTGCCTTTATAGTAGGCCCATCTTCATTTGTTGGTCGCGTTAATAATGAAGAGGAGTCAACAGTAGTTGGACAGGTAAAACCAATTTTACTGCCAGGTGTTGATGCAAACGCTGAAAGAACAGTACCTTTCCAAGAAGCAGTAGGTATTTCACCAAATACTGAAAATATGGAAGCTGCTCAAACCTTCGTTAAGTGGTATACTTCCGAAGAAACTCAATTAGAATTATTTGATGCGGTAGGAGCACTTCCTACACGATTAAGCATCTTACAGCAGCTAATTGATGAGGAAAAGATTAAAAACACAGGTGCGATGGTTGAATTGGCTGAAATGGTTGAATCGCCATTCCCAAATGGGGTGCCAGAATATTACACCGAAATGAGTGCCGAAATTTATAATACTATCAATAAAATGGTAACTTCAGATCTTTCTGCCGAAGAGGTTGTTAAAGAATTAGTTGAAAAAGTAAATAGTGTTGTTGAGGAATTTGCTGAGTAATTAATAATAAATCTAGGTGTAGTGCACTACACCTAGATTTAAATTTTTAAGGGTTGATCCGTGCTATTATAAAAATGATAGTAGGGATCAATGATTTAAAAGGAGTTTATTATGAAAAAATCTAAAAAAGCCATTTTTCTAATCTTACCCATGATGCTTATCATGGGATTGTTCGTCTACTTACCAATTGTACGCACCTTCATCTACAGTCTTCATGCGTTTAAATTAAGTAGACCAGACCGCTTTAAGTTTATCGGACTCGATAATTATAAAGAGGTTTTACTCTCAGAAGATTTTCATCATGCTTTTCAAAATAGTTTGATGGTTTTTTTATTAGTCGTCTTTTTAACCGTCATTTCCAGCATTATTGTGGGACTTTTGCTCAATAAGCGGACAGTTATTAGCCCAATGCTAACGGGTATTGCAATTGTTCCTTGGGCTTTGCCCCCCCTAGTTAATGGTATTGTCTGGCAATTTATTTTTCATCCCAGTTATGGTTTTATGAATAAATTATTGATGAGTCTTTCAATTATTGATCAGCCAGTTGCTTGGATTAATAATCGTTATTTACTCCTAATTGTCGTTTCAATTGTAATTGCTTGGCGGGTGGTACCTTTTTGTGCCATTTTAATTTTGGCAACCCTACAAACAATTCCTAAAGAAATCTACGAAGCGGCTAAAATGGATGGTGCCAGTCGTTATTCAGAGTTTTTCTATATAACGCTAAGAATGATTTTGCCTACACTTTCAATTGTGTTAATCCAAGCAACTATGGCAGGTTTAAATGTTTTTGATGAGGTAATTTCTTTAGTAGGTTACCGTTATGAAGGACAAACCCTTTTAATATATAATTATTTAAATACCTTTAGCTTTTTAGACTTTGGTCTAGGGTCAGCGATTACCTATATAATCATGATTTTATCGGGGATTATTGGTTACTTTTATATTCGTTCGCTAAGATTGGAGGGAGATCATGCTTAAAAATAAACGTTGGGATTGGTTATACATTATAACTGTAATTATCTTTCTGCTATTCACTTTAGGTCCCCTTATTTGGGCTTTTATAATTAGTGTCACCCCTAAAGCAGAATTAATGAAAGCGGGAGGTCGCTTTCTACCTAGTCAAGCAACTTTTACAAATTATCAAAGCTTGTTTGATCCGACAGATAAGGCACATATAACCATTTTTAATGGCTTAAAGAATTCCTTAATTAGTTCCTTATATACTCTCTTTATTGGGGTACCTTTAGCGGTTTTAACCAGTTACGCTATGGTGCGTTTTCGCTTTCGCTTACGAAAAGTGATTTTACGCTTATTATTGATTACCATCGTTATTCCTGTGTTTACCACCATCATTCCAATATTTGCTATTTTTTCAAACTATCAGTTGCTGGATAAGCTTTTCTGGATTAGTGTCATTTATGTGACTGCTTTTTTACCTCTAGCAACTTGGATGTTGATTACGCATTTTAATAAGATTCCTAAAGAAATGTGGGAAGCAGCAGAACTCGATGGTTGTACAGAATGGCAGCTTTTCTGGAGGGTGATTTTACCCATGTCACGAACAGCTATTATTACCTGTGTCTTAATTCTCTTGTTAATGAGTTGGAGCCAATTTCAAATCCCAATGATTTTAACGTCAACTCAGAATAATAAAGTAATTACCCTAGTTCTATCTGAGTTTATGACAAGAGATGCTATTGACTATAGTATGATTGCAGCCTCTGGTTTAATAGCTATTATTCCACCAGCAGTTATCGCAATGGTTTTTAGAAAAGATCTTGTATCAGGTTTATCAGCAGGGTCAATTAAAGGATAGTATTTCCTAGAAAGGAACAATCCCCACTCCAATTCCCAGAAATGAAAGATGACTTTTTGCTCTTCTTTGCAAACTAGTGATTTGAGGCATTGAGTCAGGATGGATATCTTTAGAACCATAAATATGCTCTAAGGCCATATCAGGATAGGCAGAATGGGCGATTAGGTCAAAGTTACTTGAAAAAGATAGAATATTGCTTTGAGATCCTAATAAAAATGAGTTGTTAGGATTTAAGAGCCAAGAATAACAGTAAAAGTATTGTGCTGGGAAATTAGTTAAATATCTTTTTTTAAAGGCTCGAGCTAAGTAAAAAGCAGTTGAAGAGTGTGCTTCATCAATTAAGCTATCTTGCATGATGTGGACACTAATAATAGGGAGAGCATCTTGAAGGATTTTACTACCGTTATTAATGTAAGAAATGTCTTTAGGAAGAGTGGCTGAATCAAAAAGAGTAAATTCAAATTGAAGCTCGCCTAACTTGAAAATCCTAAGACGAAAGATACGTGCTAACCATTCAAAATCATCTGTTGATAAACCGACAGACTGGGATAAGTTAATACGTAAAAAAAGGTCGGATAGTGTATTTTGTAATATATTAAGAGGGAGATCGTACTTTTTATACAGCTCTATTAAAGCTTGAATACATACAATCATAATGACCAATTGTTGCCAATCATTTAGTTGAATATTAGTTAGCAGAAAGTCTTGCTTAATAATTTGCTGTAAAACTGCCAAGTAAACTGTTTGATTATCTTTAAAGTCTTTTAACGCTCTTTGAATGGTTGTTAATTCAATCTGGCGAGACTTAATGGTTTGAGACTGATTGTATTTTTGACAAAAGGTTTGGATTTGTTGGCTATCAATCGAAAAGTTTTTAAACCAGTTTTGGTAGAAATACGAGTATGATAAGTAGGTCATGGTTGCTCCTCCTTGAAGATTTAAAATAAGTATAGCACGGGATCCTACTAAGCACACAAATTTGTTAAAGGAATGATTAAATGTCTAACGGGTTAACCATATATTTTGTCCGTCATGGTGAAACGTTTTTTAATAAGAATGGGCGTACCCAAGGGTGGTGTGATCCTTTATTGACAGCAGAAGGGATTCAAGCAGTTAAAGATTTAGGCGAAAAATTAAGTAAGGTTAAATTTGATGCGGCGATTGTAAGTGATTTAAAGAGAACACGTACCACAGCCGAAATTCTTATTGAACAAAGTATCTATCCGAATTGGATGATTCCCATTATAGAAATGGCAGATTTTCGAGAAATTAGCTTTGGTTCCTTTGAAGGTATGGAAAGCTATCAAACTTGGGATATCATAAGGAGATATTTGGGTTTTGATTCTGTAGAGAGTATGTTGAGAAATACAACAGAAAAACAAAGGCTGACAGCATTACAACCTGCTGACCCTCTAGGTCAAGGAGAAGACTATGCTGTTTATTGTAAGCGTCTTAAAGAAGGAATGGATAAATTGTTTAATGAATTAATTGAGACGGAGGCTTGTATCTTATTTGTTGGACACAGTATCAATATTCGCCATATACTTCAAATTCTATTACCAAAAACAGAACATATTGATGAGTTTTATGATATGCGGTCTATGAATAATGGGGGCGTGGTAATTATTCAAAAAGTAAGAGAGGGCTTTAAACTCAAACAGTTTATAGACAAAAAGTTCGCTTAACTAACAGAGGGTTGTTTTTGTTCACTTTATACAAAATACATTGTAAAGTTGAGCAAATATAACAATGAGAAATGAAACCGTTTTACACTATAATGTATGCAAGATACAAATGGGCAAAATTTGGAAAGGGTGCGAACTATGATAAAAATTTCACCAGCAGAAATCGATCGCCAAATGGATTGGATTTCGAGTATTTCTGATAAAGAAGGAAAAGGTACTACAAGACTTTTATATAGCAAATCATGGATTGAAGCTCAGAATGCCTTGAAAGAACTTTTTGAAAAAGAGGGGATGAAGGTAGAGTTCGACGAAGTAGGGAATATGTTTGCAACAGTTGAAGGTAGTGAAGAGCCAGAATCAATCATCGCCTCAGGATCGCATATTGATACAGTTGTTGATGGTGGTCGTCTAGATGGACAATTGGGTATTATGTCTGCCTACTTAGCGATTAAGGGGTTGGTTGAAGAATACGGCCAACCAAAGAAATCTTTGCGAATTGTTTCGATGGCAGAAGAGGAAGGCTCTCGTTTTCCATATGCCTTTTGGGGATCTAAAAATATTTTTGGTTTAGCGAAAAAAGAAGATGTTGAAACCATTAAGGACAATGACGGTGTTCCTTTTGAGACAGCTATGAAGGAAGCAGGCTTTAATTACCTTGTAGATTCTCCACGCTTTAATCACTTTGATGCTTTTGTAGAATTACATATTGAACAAGGAAACTTCTTGGAAAATGCAGGCAAAAAAGTTGGGGTTGTTAATGCCATAGTGGGGCAAAAACGCTACACCATTAAATTAAAGGGTGAAGCTAATCATGCCGGAACGACCTTAATGAGATATCGTAAAGATGTCATCGACTGTTACGCTAGAATTGTTTCTGAAGTCATTGATAAAGCAAATGAAATTGGCGATCCTTTAGTCGTAACCTTTGGCCACGTAGAAGTAAAGCCTAATGTGGTGAATGTTGTTCCTGGAGAAATGGAATTTTCAATTGATACTAGACACACTAACCAGGAAGCTCTCGATGAGTTTGCTGTATTTATTGAAACAACTATTGAGAAACATTGTCATGAAAAAGCGATTGAAGTAGAAATGAATTTATGGATGAATGAGCCACCAGTGCCAATGGATCCTGAGATTGTTAAAGTTTTAGAAAAAGTTTGTCAGGATAACCAATTAAATTATCAAATCATGCATTCAGGAGCGGGGCATGATTCACAGATATTTGCTCCACAAGTTCCAACAGCTATGATCTTCGTTCCTTCCATCAAAGGAATTAGTCATAATCCGGAAGAACATACCGAGGCGGTGGATATTGTTGAAGGGATACAAGCTTTAGCAGAGGCCTTAAAAGAATTGGCCTATTAAAATAATTTGGAGGACTTTTAATAATGGAACATAATGATGTCTTAGTAAGACAAGAACAAATTGATTTGTTTAAATCAAGGGGATATACCAATGATGACATATTGCCTAATAAGCCAGAACAACGTAGTATGTCAACACTTAACTTCTTTACTCTGTGGATGGGATCGGTCCATAATATTCCTAATTATCTAACTGTTGGTGGCTTTCTAGCTTTAGGGGTGGCACCTATTCACGTGTTCTTAGCTATCATTTTGGCGGGACTAGCAGTAGCGGGACTAATGACAGTTAACGGTAAAGCAGGGTCTATGTATGGCATTCCATTTGCCATTCATTTACGTTCTGTTTATGGTAGTGCAGGATCTAAATTGCCTGGCTTTCTAAGGGGAGTTGTGGCAGCTATTGCTTGGTTTGGGGTCCAAAACTATGCAGGTTCGAAAGCTTTGTTGATCTTAGTAAGTAGAATTTGGCCAGCTTTCTTGAATGTTGGTGAAGGCATTAATATTTTAGGCCTTTCTGTACCGGCCTTTTTATCATTTGTAGTCTTCTTCTTGATCAATGTAATGATTGGCTTAGGGGGAGGCCGCGTATTAAACAAGTTTACAGCTATACTAAATCCACTTATTTATGTTGTGTTCGGAGGAATGGTTGTTTGGGGATTGAGTGTAGCGGGCGGGTTTGGACCAATTTTCGACCATGTAACAGCTGTTAATCAATCGGTTGCAACCCCTCTAGCCTATTTGATTATTATTGCATCTACCTTATCTGTTTGGGCAGCTCCAGGAGTAAGTGTTTCTGACTTTACTCAAAACGCAACTTCCACCAAGTCTCAAACAATAGGACAAATCTTATCGTTGTTAGTTGGGTATGTCATTTTTGCTTTTGCAAGTATCACTGTTTTAAATGGTGCGGCCATTACTGGTGTTTCACATCAAGGAGATGTCTTACAAATTATTAATCAATGGGACTCTATGCCGGCTATTTTCTTGGCTTCTTTTGTCTTATTGATGACAACCGTTTCAACTAATGCGACTGGTAATATTATTCCAGCAGCCTTCCAGTTAACAGCTCTTTTTCCACAAAAAATTAATTATCGTAAAGGTGTTATCATCGCAAGTATTATCAGTTTTATCATAATGCCTTGGAAATTCATGGAGTCAGGGAGTGTAATTCTAGTTTTCCTTAACTATATTGGAAGCTTGTTAGGCCCTGTAGCCGGTGTTATGATTGCTCACTTCTACTTTGTGGACAAACAAAAGATCGACTTGGATTTACTATACTATTCACCAGAGCAAGCAGCGGATAACCCTTATTCTGGTGTCAATAAGAAAGCTTATATCGCAACCATTTGTGGGTTTGTTGTTTCAATTGTCGGACAATTTATCCCAGCCCTAGAGTTTCTGTCCCAAATCTCTTGGATTGATGGTTTTGTAGTGGGATTACTTGTTTACTTTGTATTAAATCGTGCAGAATAATTAAATTTAATTATTTTGGACGCTTAATAAAAATTTATTAGGAGGTTATTTTATGTCATATGATTTAGTCATCAAGAATGGTCAAGTCATTTTAGAAAGCGGCGCAGTTGTGACCGATTTGGCAGTCAAAGACGGAAAGATTGCTGCAATTGGTGAAAATTTATCGGCTGAGCAAGAGGTTGACGCTAAAGGATTAATTGTTAGTCCGGGAATGTTTGATTGTCACGTTCATATTACTGAAAATGGTGGTGGGTATCGTGATGAGTGGGAAGGTTATGTTACAGGAACTTCTGCTTGTGCTAAGGGAGGAGTAACTTCTTTCTTAGAAATGCCATTGAACCAAGTACCAGCAACAACTGATGAAGCGAGTATTAAGGACAAATACCAATCTGGTCAAGGTAAATTAAAAGTGGATGTTTTCTCATTTGGAGGACTCGTTCCTTATAATGTTGAAACAGGTGGTATTCAAGAATTATATGAGAACGGTGTAACGGCCTATAAATGTTTTATGGCAACTTGTGGCGACCGTTCAATTGATGGAGACTTCCAAAATGTGGATGACTATTCACTCTACGAAGGGATGAAACAAATTGCGAAGACAGGAAAAGTTCTAGCTATCCATGCTGAAAATGCAGCGATTACTGATCGCCTAGGTGAAAAAGCAAAAGCGGAAGGCAAATCAAAATTGTCAGAGTATGTGGCGACTCGTCCAGTCTTTACAGAGGTGGAACCTATTCAACGAGCAATTCTTTTTGCTAAAGAAACAGGCTGTCGTATTCATATCTGTCACGTGGCTTGCCCAGAAGGTGTGGAAGCAGTTATTAAAGGGCAACAAGAAGGTGTCGATGTCACTTGTGAGACTTGTTTACATTATTTATACTTTACAACAGACCAATTAGATGCTATTGGAAATGTGGCTAAATGTTCACCACCAATCCGTGATAAAGAAGCTCAAGATGGTTTATGGGATTATGTCTTTTCAGGGGATATTATTTCATCAATCTCTGATCATTCCCCATGTACCCCAGACTTGAAAGATAAAGAAAATGCATTTGATGCTTGGGGCGGTATCTCAGGCGTACAAAATGATGTCGATGTGTTCTTTGATGAAGCAGTTAATAAGCGTGGTATGTCTCTTGAGCAATTTGCACAAGTGATTGCGACACAACCAGCCCGTCGTTTTGGTATTGATGATACAAAAGGAAGCTTATCAGTAGGCAAAGATGCAGATATCGTTTTAATTGATCCTAATAAATCTTACGTCTTAACTGCTGAAGATTTAGAATATCGCAATAAGATCAGTCCTTATATTGGTAGCGAAATTGGTGCAACTGTTATGGCTACTTATGTAAGAGGACATGAGGTTTATAGCATAGATAAGGGAGTAACAGAGGAGTTTGTTGGAGAATTTAAATAATTAAATATAGACTAATTTGTTTTCAGAAGAAGCAAATAGTCCCTAAGAATAGATTGGATCTAATTCTTAGGGGTTTTTTAATACCAACAGAAGACTTTTTAATTAGAAGAGCAAAGTGATGATTGGTATGGTAACGACTGAGAGCAGAGAAGTCATAAAGACCATCTGACTAGCAAACTCAGGATGATTGTCGTAATTTTGAGCAAACATAGCTACATAAGATGCTGTCGGCATAGCTAACATGATAGTCGGAATAATTAACTCATAGTTTGAGAAATTAAAAGCTTTTAAAGTAAAGAGAATTATTAGAGGTATAAAAACGAGTTTGAGTAAAGCTTGAATATATAAGAATTTATTAGCGAATATCTTAGAAATATCACTGCGCGATAGAATTAAACCAACAACAATCATGGCTAGCGGTGAAGTTGCCGGGCTTAAAATATTCAAAACTTTATCCAAGGGTTGAGGAACTCGCCAACTAAAAAGAAAGAAGATTAAACCAACGACTATCGATAAGATGCCGGGACTTAGAACAATTTTTTTCCAATTAAATTCTACCTTACCTGAACCGTTTCTTCCCATTAAATAAATACCAATTGACCATGAGACAGTTTCAAATAAAAACCCGGCGCCGATAACAGCATAGAATAGAGCTTCTTCTCCTAAGAGATTACTAACAATAGGGTAACCCATAAAAGAGGTATTAGATAAAAGAAGGGCCACTCTAAAAACATCCTGCTCGGAAATACTTAACTTAGTTTGTTTAGCAACTAACCATCCTAATAACAACATACCAGCATAACAAACGGCTACAATTATTAGAATTGTAAAAGCTCTTTGCACACGTTCAATATTAAAATCTAATTGCATGGCATTAAAGATGGTTGCCGGCATGGTGATATACAAAACAAGGTTGGTAATATCTTTTTGACCTTGAGCACTGATTACTTTCCACCTACCAGCAAAAAAGCCAATAATAATAAGAATGAATAAGACGAGCACACTTTGAAGCGTGGACATAAAATCTAACTGCATAAAAACATCCTTTCAATTTTTATTTAATTTGATAACGAATCAAGCCACTCTATGACTTGCAGATAAACCTCTCTCCCTTTTGTTAAATTTGTTCGATCGAAATCATGATCTGCAGAAGCAACCTCAATCAAATGACTTTGATTAGCGAATTTGTTTAGTTGTTTTGATTGTTGAATGGGAACATCAGGGTCTTTATCAGCATGGACAAGAAGTAAAGGAGGTAGTAGGTTAATTTGCTCTTTAGTGAGTGAAAAACTGTTTGGATCATCCGTTAGAAATTCAATCCAATTTCCAACTTGTCTACAATAGAGGTAGATTAAATAACGCTCATTTTCGTTTCCCTGACTGATAGGTTTGTTTTGAATGAAAGTCTCGATTAATTCTTTGGACACTTTCGCAAATTTATTATGGTAAGGATTAGGATAGATAAAGTTTGCATCATTTAACTTGTAATAGCCATAAAAGCTGATGATAGTTTTCAACCATTTAGAAGACCTTCTTGTAGCTAGTTGTAGGGCAAGATAAGCTCCGGCTGACCGGCCAAACAGATTGTATGAAGGATCTATTTGGCCTGCTAATTGATAACCTGCATTTTGATACCATTCAAGAGTTTTGCTTAAAAGATTAATGATTTGCTCTAAATTACTTTCAGGAGCTAATAAGTAGTCAAGAGCTAGTATCGAATATCCTTTACTGTTAAGTAATTCGATATATTCGCCCGGCAAGTCTTCGCGTTGACCAAAAATCAGTCCACCACCGTGAAGATAAATCAACATCTGGCTTTGTGGCAGTGAAGATCTATATAGTGTAGCTGAAATTTTATAGTGAGGAGTTTGAAAAACATCAATTATTTGTCGAATTTAAATCACCTTCTTCTAAATAGGGAGATGGAGCCCATTCTTGTAAGGTTATTTTAACATTCTTTTTAACGCATCCACTACAAATTTAAAATGAAAGAAACCTTATTTTTGTTCGAAATGAACAAAAGAAGGCGTTTTATTTGTAAACTGAGCAATCGAATTATATGAGGGAAAACGATATAATAGTAGACAAAGGGAGGGGTTTTCTTGTTATTCACAAAAATTCAAAAAGGTAATTATCAAGACTCTATTAACTTGATGCTTTTATCAGCAGAAATTAATAAAGTTGATGGTGTTACTCAAGCACAGGTTATGATGGCGACGGATGCAAATAAGGATATCTTTAAAGGGGCCGGTTTATCTACTCCTGAATTAGAATCTGCCGGTGCTAATGATTTGGCAATTGTAGTTGAAACAGAAGATCAAGCAGTTTTTGACAAAGTTTTAGAAGAAATCGATCATTTTCTGGCAGACCTAACGGTTAAGAAAGAATCTGATAATAAGGTAGATGTTGATAACTGGGAGGAAGCAATGGAAGCTTTACCAGATGCTAATTTAGCCTTAGTATCTATTCCAGGAGAGTATGCAGCCTATGAGATAGAAAAGGCGCTTGATAATAATTTACATGTTTTCTCATTCTCAGATAACGTTTCAATGGAAGATGAAGTGAGACTAAAAGAGAAGGCGCATGAAAAAGGACTCTTATTCATGGGGCCTGATTGTGGGACAGGAATCATTTCGAGTATTCCAATGGCCTTTACCAATGTTGTGAAACCAGGAAATATTGGCGTGGTTGGAGCTTCAGGGACAGGCATTCAAGAAGTCACAACTATTATTGATCGTTTAGGTGGTGGAGTAGTTCACGCTATTGGTACTGGTGGTAGAGACTTGAAGGAAGCAGTTGGCGCACGTACCATGATTGACGCCATTATCGCTTTAGAAAAGCACCCATTGACAGATGTCATCTGTGTTATTTCTAAACCACCTGCAAAAGAAGTAAGGGATCAAGTTGTTAAAGTATTACAATCCCTATCCAAGCCTGTAGTAGCTATTTTCTTAGGTGAAAAACCAACCGAACATATTGGTAATGTAGCTTTAGCTTATACATTAGAAGAAGCAGCTAGAATAGCAATAGACTTAGCTAATGGTGAAGAAGTCAAAGCTAAATATGTGGACGGGTTAGATAACCAAATCCAATCTCAATTAAAAGACAAAACAGTAAAAGGTCTCTACTCAGGTGGAACATTAGCAAATGAAGCAGCTATGCTAATTGCAGATGCTTTAGAACTAGGAGATATTCAAAACGAAGAAGGTTACATCTTAAATACGCACGGTTTCCAAGTGATGGACTTAGGAGACGATGTTTATACACAAGGTAAACCACATCCAATGATTGACCCAAGTATTCGAATTGAAAAGTTAGAAGAAGCTTTTGCAGATGAAAAGACAGGTGTTATTTTATTAGATGTTGTCTTAGGATATGGTTCACACCCAGATATGGCTAATGCTCTGATTCCTACTATTCAAGAAAATCTCTCAAAATTGGCTGATAGTGAACGTGAAGTTTATGTTGTTGCGACTGTAACGGGAACACCAAACGATCCTCAAGATTACGATAAGGCTGTAGCCAACTTAAAAGAAGCGGGCGTTTATGTTGAAACAACTAACGCAAAAGCGATTCGTTTAGCTTTAGAATTGATGGGCGTTCACTATCAATTTGCTGCTAAAGAACATGTGGCTTATACAGGCGAAAAGATCGAATTACCTAGTCCAAGTGAACACGTTCAAGAATTAGTGATGACTTCTCCACGTGTTATAAATATTGGTATCGAAAGTTTTGTGGATCCAATTATTAAGTTTGGAGGCAAAGCTATTCAATACAACTGGCGACCAAAAGCAGGTGGCAATAAGAAATTAATCAAGATCTTAAATGAACTAGAAAAACATGCAGAGGCTATTGATGAAGCCAACCAGAAAGTAATTGGTCGTATGCGAGATTCGCAACCTTACTTAATCGATGTGAAATATGCTAAAGAGGTTATCCCAGAATTAAATACGGATAAAAAAGTTGTTTTACATGCTGGACCACCAGTGAAATATGAAAACATGACGGGTCCAATGCAAGGTTCAGTTATTGGAGCGATGCTATTTGAAGGCTGGGCTTCCAATCATGAAGAAGCACAACAACAAATTGATGCTGGAGAAATCACCTTCATGCCTTGTCACCATGTGGGCGCAGTAGGCCCTATGGGCGGAATTACTACTGCTAATTTCCCTGTCTTTATCGTTGAAAATAAAGCAGACGGTACCACTGGTTACTGTATTATGAACGAAGGGATCGGAACGGTATTACGTTTCGGAGCCAACAATGAGGAAGTTATTACTCGTCTTGAATGGATGCGTGATGTATTAGGGCCTGTATTAGGACAAGCGTTACGTCAAATTGAAGGTGGTATTAATGTCAATGTTATGATTGCTAAAGCCATTACCATGGGTGATGAATTCCACCAAAGAAATATTGCGGCTTCCCTTGTATTCCTAAAAGAAATTGCTCCAATCATTACATCCTTAGATATTGATGCTAAACAAAAGCAGGAAGTGATTCAATTCTTAGCGGATACCGACCAGTTCTTCCTCAATATTGCGATGGCTACTGGCAAAGCGATTGTTGACTACGCACGTAAGATTCAAGAAGGCTGTATTGTTACCACTATGGCACGTAATGGTGAAAACTTTGGTGTTCGTATTGCAGCCATGGGTGACCAATGGTTTACTGCACCTGTTAATACGCCGAAGGGTCTATATTTCACTGGTTATAGTGAAGAAGACGGTAGTAAGGATATCGGAGACTCTGCAATTACAGAGACTATCGGTTTAGGTGGTTCAGCCATTGTAGCGGCCCCTGGAGTGACACGCTTTATCGGTGCAGGTGGTTTTGAAGACGCAGTTCGCATTTCCAATGAACAAGCAAAAATAGTCAGCGCACAAAACCCTAACTGGTCTATTCCAACTTGGGATTTCCGTGGAGCTAACTTAGGAATCGATATTCGTAAAGTTGTTGAAACAGGAATTGAACCAATTATTAATACTGGTATTGCACATAAGAAAGCAGGTGTCGGTCAAGTAGGTGCTGGAACGGTTACTGCTCCGATTGCTTGCTTTGAAAAAGCTTTAGTAGCTTTTGCGGAATCATTAGGAATTAAGGTGGATGAATAAGCTAGTAGCGGATAAAACAGCCCTATTGATCTCGACTTATCTTTTCCCCTTAGAAGATCAAATATATTGGGTCGACTCTGTCTTTGAACATGGGATTAATTTAGTCACAAGAAAGACAGAGGGTTCACAACAACTGATTTATCTTTCAGCAGTTAATCAAGAAAAGGCTTCTGTAATAGGCGTTCAGTTAGAAAACAAGCAAGTGTTTAATCAGTTGATGCGCTGTCTGAAGCCGGGTGAACAAATTCGACAGCGTAACCATTCATGGATTGTCTATACGCGCCCTTTACCCCTAAAAATTGATCTAGTCGACTATCAAAGATATTCTTGTTGTTTACCCGCTTATTCTTTAAAGCTAACCGTTAAAGATTTAAAACAGCTTATTGATAGCCTGAGAAAAGCCAAAGTTTATCAGCAATCGGCTTTTAATAAGTTAGCTACACTGCAAAATTACTATCAAAACAAATTGCTTGGCGATCTACAAAATGATTTATTGACTGATCCAGCTAAAATGTCAGATTTAGTCCAATTTCTTTTTGGTAAAGGGCTTGGACTAACTCCTTCGGGAGATGACTTTTTACAAGGAATGCTAGTTATGGAACAGAGTCTCTTAAGTCGCCGAGGTCCAATTGCTTCGTTTGAACAAACCTGTGTAATATTATCTAATCTCATCCAGCAAGCGCTGAAAGTAAAAGCAACAACTAAAGTTAGTCAAGCCTATTATCATGCTGCTTTAGCAAGACAAGTCAATCCGATATGGCTGAAATTGATTGAGGCGATAGAGAATCAAGCAACTGATCAGTTAAGTCAATCAATTCGTGCAATCCAATCGTATGGGCACACTTCAGGTAATGATATGCTCTTGGGAGCACAATTTTACTTACAACTAATACTAAAAAACAAACTTTTAAAAGGAGAGGTTTAAATGGGATATAAAAACAATAAAACAGGTTATAGAGATGGTTTATTAGAAAGTCGTGCTGTGGTTGAGAAAGACTTATATGCAATTTTACCGCATGATGGTTTAGTGAATAATCAGATTCCAGGATTTGAAAATGTTTTGATTTCAATTTTAGGCTCACCTGCTCTTGGCGCTAGCTTTAATGATTATATTGCAGAGTTCCAAGAAGGCGGTAAGAACGAACGTGGTTTTGGTGGAGAAGGGCTTGAAACATTTGCTTATGTTATCTCAGGTAAATTAAAAGTAAGTGATGGTAAAGAAGAACACCTATTAACAGATGGTGGCTACGCTTTCTTCCCAGTAGATCAATTAATGTATCTAGAAAATGCTCAAAAAGAGATAACAGAAGTTTTCTTGTACCAACGACGTTATGATGCTATTGAAGGTCATGAAGCGCATAAAGTGGTGGGTAATAAAGCTGATTTACAACCAATTGAGTATGAAGGTATGAAAGACGTCCTCTTATGGAACTTCTTGCCAACAGATGATTTTGGCTTTGATATGAATATTCATATTCTTGAATTCCAACCAGGAGCTAGTCATGGATATATCGAAACCCACTATCAAGAACATGGTGCTTATCTACTTTCTGGTCAAGGAATGTATAACCTTGATAATAAGTGGTTCCCGGTCGAAAAAGGTGACTACATCTTTATGGGAAGATATTCTTTACAATGCGCTTATGCTGTTGGACGTGACGAACCTTTATCTTATGTTTATTCTAAAGATGCTAACCGCAACCCTAAACTATAGGAGGATAAAATGACAGATAAAAATGAAACAGTAAAAATTCAAGCCAGTCGTCTACAAGACTTAATAAAAAAGAAGTTAATGGCAGCAGGACTACCAGAAGATTCGGCTTTAGAAACGGCTAAACACTTAACTTATGCTGATTTATCTGATATTCATTCTCACGGAGCTGTTCGTGTTGCATATTATGCTGAACGCATTGCCAAGGGGGGCGTGACCAAAGAACCGAAGATTACTTATACAAAAACAGGTCCTGCGACAGCTACTTTTGATGGTGACAATGGTCAAGGACATTATATTGCTAATCTTGCTTTAGAAAAAGTCATCGAATTAGTAAAAGAAAATGGAATTGCCATGGTAGGAGTCACCCATGTTAGTCATACAGGTATGTTAGCTTACTATGTTGAGAAGTTGGCAGAAGCTGGTTATGTTAGCCTGTCGATGACACAATCTGATCCTATGGTAGTGCCTTTTGGAGGGTCTGAAAATTATTTTGGAACCAATCCGATTGCTTTTGGTGCACCTCGCAAGGAGGGTCGTCCAATCTTCTTTGATATGGCAACCACTGTTCAAGCTTGGGGCAAAGTCTTGGATGCGCGTTCAAAGGGCGAGTCAATTCCGGATACCTGGGCAGTTGATGCTGAAGGTAATTCGACCACCGATCCACATAAAGTAGCAGGTCTTTTACCAATTGCGGGTCCCAAGGGATATGGTTTAATGATGATTGTTGATATTCTTTCGGGTATGCTCTTTGGCTTACCTTTTGGTAAGAGTGTCTCTTCAATGTATAATGATTTAGACAAGGGCAGAGACTTAGGACACGTTTATATCGCGGTCGACCCAGCACGCTTTACTAGCTTGGATCAATTTACTTCCAATATTGAACAGATGGTAGAGGAGTTGCATGCTATCAAACCAGCTGATGGCTTCGATCAGGTCTACTATCCTGGAGAATTAGCGGTTTTAAGCACAGAACGTAATCTTGAAAAAGGGATTGATATTCCAAAACATATTATCGATTACCTTGAGTCAGATACTGTTCATTTTAATCAGTATGGTAATAAAGGCGCTTTTGCTGAATAAACCACATAAGCTTAGAAAAAACAAGATAATTAATAAATTTAAAAATAGTCTAACAATCTATCAATTGCTAGACTATTTTTTATATTGAAGAAAGTGATAAGCGTCAAGTCTTTTAAAAAAGGAAGATGAAAATCAGTTATAAAATTGCTTAAGCAAGAAATTGTTATTTTGGTTAGTCTCAGTCTAAGTTGTTTTATATCCTATAAAAGATGGCTTGTAAAAGTAGGAAGGAATTAAATCTCTTGGTATAATGAGTTTACTAAGGAGATGGTTTGTGTGGTATCCGTAGAAAAATTATTAACAATCGACTACCTCTCGGAGATTAAATTATTAACAGATAGAAAAACAATTGAACACCAAGAAGTTAGTAACGTCGAAATAACTGAAACACCCGATGTTGAGTTTTATATCAGTCCGGAGACGTTAATTCTTACAACCGGAATGATTTTTAAAGATGATCAGTTGCAGATGATTCCCTTTATCGATTCATTAATTCGTGCTAAAGGAGTAGGTTTAGCCATTAAATCAGGACGTTTTCTTAATGGAGAACTCCATCCCAAAGTGATTGATTATGCCAATCAGCGCAACTTTCCTATTATTAATATACCTGATAAATATCCACTCGGACGCTTACTCCATCAAATTTCAAATTATATCTGGAATCAACGAAAAGAAGAAATTGAGTTTGCGCTAAGTATTCAAAAGCAATTCTCAGACCTTTTACTTAACAATACTTCCATTGATAAAGTAATCAATGAATTCAGTAAAATCATTAAATGTCCGATTATTCTCTTGAGCCCAATAAAAAAAGTGGTGAGTTATTCGCATCATTTCACTAAAAAACCACTTCTTATTCAATCGTTGCAGGAGCAGTTTCAAAAGCGATTTAAACAAAAACAAGTCCCTAATGATTATTTTAAAATGAAAGATGAAAATGACCAGACACTTCTAATCTCTGCCAGCAGTGTCTTTGTATTTAAATACTTTCCCCATTACTTGCTCATATTAAACCCAGAGAATATGACCTACCCCATATCTGCCTTTACGATTGATCAAGCCAAATTAGTTCTTTCCTATATTCTTTATAAAACGGAAAAAGTTTTTTCCAGCTATTTACACACTTCCTCTAGTTTTATGTTAGAGACTATGGGAGGAGATACCTTAAATAAAGGGATTCTTTATAAAACGATTGAAGAAATTAAATATGTTGACTCCAACTATTACTTGGCTGTTGAAGTAAATGTTTCAAGTGCACTGGAACCTAAATTAAAAACAGTTAAACTCTATGAAAAATATGCGTTAATTTTAGATTTTCTAAAAATTTATGGTCAAGAATATTTTAAGGATATGTTTTTATTTCAAACAGACGCTAATGCCCATCTCTATCTAATCTTACAAAATCATGTCGGTAATCTGGATGAGAAATTAATGCAGTGTCATGATGATTTGTTAAAACTGGTTAATATTGACATGATTTTTAGCGTCGGCGAATCAGTCAGTTCAATTGATCAAGTATCCAGGTCGATTGACCAAGCATCCTTAGCATTTAAAGCTCGATTGACAGATTATAATAAAGAGACTATTAGCTATTATAACAATTCGGGAGTTCAACATCTTTTTCACGATATCGACAGTAAAGATATTAATTATTTTTGCGAATCAGTACTAAAAGAGTTAGCGTATCCTCAAACAAATAATTTAAAAGAATTACGTGAAACCCTTAAGGTATACTTAGATAATCAGTGTGAGACAACGTTAACTGCCAATATACTATTTGTTCATCGAAATACCGTCAAATATCGTATTGAGAAATGTCAAGAATTATTAGGAGTTGATGTTACCGACCCAAGAGCGTCCTTAAACATTAGAATAGCCTTAATGCTTAGCGTCTAGCTTATCAGTCATATGCAGATCAGTTTGAGCAAACTCTTATGGCTCATCGCTGGAGTTAAGAGAGTTTGCTATTTTATTGCAAAGGACTTTAATAAAGATAAAAAATGCTAAAAGTTAAAACCTCTTGAAAAAAAACGAACGTACGTTCTATAATGTTGAAGAGGTGATTCGATGTTGAAGGAAGAACAAGCGCTGGAAATTAATTTTTTTGATTTGGCCTATCGACAATTAGAAGAAGATTATATGAGATATTCAGCTGTAGGTTTGCCTCTTTATTGTGTAATCGACAGCATTATTAAGATGATGCAAAGAGATGAGATAACATTTTTTATCTTACCTCGAGCAAAAAGTTTAGACGGCAAAAATCATTGTTTTTATTTTCGTGTAGTTGATAAGTTCTATGAATATCGTGGCTGTGATTTGTTTTAAAATTTATTTAATGGACAAACATGCAGAACATATTATTAATAAGTAAAGATGTTATAATCAAAATGGAAACGTTTTTTTGAATTGAGTTGAGGGGTACCTAAAGGTCGTTAGTTTAAAATGTAAAAAGGAATGATAAATATGTTAGAACAAACAAAGAGTCAAGCTGATAATAGAACAAATTTTTGGATAATAGCTGATTTCATCTCTTTTTTTCTTACCATATTTGTCAATTATTTGGGGGGATCAGGTTTAATTAATGATATGAGCCAGCAAGAAGTATCTGCTAAATATACAACACTGATTACTCCCACTGGTTTTGCTTTTAGTATATGGGTTGTGATTTACACCTTAGTGTTAATCACGCTGACTTATTTAGCCTTTAAGCGTGATGATAAAAAAATTATGCATACTATTTCACTGATTTCTCCTTTATTTATCGTTTCCTGTCTTTTTAATATGGGTTGGATCTTTAGTTTTTCATACGAATTGATAGGTCTTTCTGTTGTGATGATTTTTATATTACTCTTAGCATTAATGAAACTGATTGAAAAAATTAATTATAATAGTAAAAACATTTCTTATAATTTACCAGCTTACGCTTTTACACTCTATGCTGCTTGGGTTTTAATCGCAACTTTTTTAAACATCTCTATTTTCTTAGTCAAAATAGGCTGGGATGGCTTTGGTATCTCAGATTCAGTGTGGTCATTGGTGGTTATTATTATTGCCATTGTTTTCGTTGTAGGCTATGTCTTTATGTATAAGAATGCTTTCTTTCCTATCTCAATAGCTTGGGCTTTCTATGGCATTTATAGTAATTATGAAGAAGGTGTACATAGTCCGGAATTAGTAACAAGTATTAAAGCTGTCTTATTAGCTGGTTTAGCTATCTTAGTAGTATCGTCTATCTATCGGTTTGTTAGGAATAAAAATAGCATCTTCCCAAAGGATCTAAACAGCCAAAATCAATGAGTAGAAAGGGAACAAATATGGTGGGTCAAAATTTCAAAAAAAGAAAGTCAATCTCTTTGGAGAAGAAATAAGTATTTAGTTCTTTCTAAATTACAAAATATTTACTTAGAGATTAAAGAGCACCTTAAAAATGATCATGTTGACCTCGAATATGTTCGTGGAAAAAAGATATTGCCGAAAAATGCCAGAAAACCAAAAGCAAAGCGTAAATGCCTTGCTTCATGGATGGGCTTATTTTAAAAAACAAGCCAATCAGCAGGAAAAAGATGATTTTTAAGCAGCTTAGAGGTCTATCCACAAGGAAAAATCGAACCAAAAGATGTCATTAAATATATCAACCATTTACTTGAGCGATACACCAATTCTTATTTGCAGGCATCGACTTTACTAAAATAAAAGCGAATTTAAATAAATTTCCAATTAGAGTCTTCTACTCATTTAATTTAAGTTTTTAACTAGGATTGAATGGTGAAAGGCTCTTTTTATTAGAAAAAACCTTCCAAAAGGAAGGTCAAAATTAATTAGAGTTAATTTGAAGGTTGATATCTACCAAATGCGATAAGCTATAGCAAAATCCATTTGGCCAATAGCTTTATCCCAACGACAAGTCATAAAGGCAGCCATGTCATCGCCATTTCCGTAATAGGCAAGGAAGGGAATTGAATCTTCATTATAGAAATAGTTATATTGGAAGTCAGTTTGAATGGGAATGATTGCTGTGATTTCATAGCCTTTGGATATTCCGTCCTTATCTGTAACAATAAATTCATTACCCGGTTCAAAATAATTGTTGCTAGCAAAGGGAGCAAAAGCTCCTGTATTAATATGGTCATAATAATGGCCAAAAAAGGTACGGATACCATTCATTCCAACTTGAGGAACACCATCTATCCCTAATACATCATTCACTTGGTCAAAGTCATCTTTACTGCCTGTATTATCTTCTAAAGGAATATATTCGACGACGATCCCATTTGATTCGATGGTATTGGGGTTTTTTCCTAAAACTTTTCCCTCGGTATGCATAACGTCTAAATAGTTTTTTGGAATGATGGCTTCTTGATTTTGATAGTCTTTGTTCTTCTTATCATACTTTGTGACTTTTGAATTGCCATCCTTGATTAATTGTTCGGTCATCGCCCCTGCTTTAGCAGTTTCTTTTTTTTCTAGTTTCAAACTGGATTGAATTTTTGCAGGAATTCTCTCTTTTTCTTTATTTTCAGCACTGGCCTCAAGGGTTACTGTCATAATTCCTAATGTTAAACAGAGGACTTTAATAAAAAATTTATTCTTCATAGTGACCACCTCTCAAATGATTTGTTATTTATAATATGCTATACAAGTTATCAAATAGCAACAACTTTCACTTTAATGTAATATAGAAGAAAGACTGATATATAAATCTATAACATTAAATCAGATTATTCAGCTTAAAATTATCAAGCAATAAATTTAATTCTTAGCTAAAAAGGGTGTGTAAGATGAATATTCATTATCAAAGTAAACAAAATCTATCTAATAACGACATACAAGCAGCAAAAGATCTTTTAACACACAAACATCAAGTGGATCGAACCTTTTCTGATCCGTATCTATTTAATCGATACAATTTTGATCGATCAATGCCTAGTTTTTTTACGGCCTATAAAGATCGGAAAATGATAGGTTTATTAGCAGTTTATGCCGATGATGCTGAAGCGGAACTTTCAATAATTGTCGATCCAAACTATCGACGCAAGGGCATAGCATCTAAACTTTACGAAAACTTTCAATCAGAAACTGCTTCTTATGGAATTAAATCTCTTACTTTTAAAACGGAACGCATATTTATAGATGAAAATCCAAAATTTTTAGTCTCTTTAAACTTATTGTTAACAGATGAGGAAGTATTAATGGCTTATGGGACAAGTCCTTACTTAGTTGAAGAACGTTTTGATATTAAAGTTCTGATTGCTTCTGAGGAACATGTAGAGGAAATTGCTCGCTTTCAATCCGAAAGCTTTGAGGATGATTATGAGCTGAGCCTACGATATGCTAGAGAAACAGTAGCAAACCAAGAAAGCCCCATCTATGTAGCCCTATGCCAAGGGTATGTAGTTGCATCCATTTCTGCTGACCAAAGCTCAGATGTCAATTATTTATTTGGTGTTGCAGTGGACCCAAATTTTCAAGGGCAGGGAATTGCCACTTACCTAATGAAGCAAACAATTAATGATTTGATTCAATCAAATCATAAGCCTTTCCACTTAACAGTTGAAGCAGATAACCAAACTGCATTTAATCTTTATAAAAAGTTAGGGTTTAAGGAAATCACTCGTATTGTCCACTTAGAACTTAAAAAATAGAACATTTAGTACAGCCACTTGACTTTCTAGCTCTTAATTTATGAAAGCATCATTTACTTTCAAATAAAGTTTGACAGATCAATAATTTTGGACTATACTAGGTAAGTAGTAAAGAAATAAGTTAATTAAGTCATTTCCATTCAACAAATGTAAATCTTCTTTTTAATTATTTAGTTATTGCAATACAAAGTGCTTAAGACGCACACAGGAGGATTTATATATGAATACAGGTACAGTAAAATGGTTTAATGCCGATAAAGGTTTTGGTTTCATCGAAGGACAAGATGGGAAAGATGTTTTTGCACATTTCTCAGCCATCTCTGGAGACGGCTTCAAAACATTAGATGAAGGCCAAGCAGTGTCTTACGATATTGTTTCAGGCGATCGTGGCGACCAAGCCGCAAACATCGTAAAACTTTAATATAATTTAAACCCACCAGCTTTGCTGGTGTTTTTTTTGTGTTTTTTTATAAAAGGATTGACAAGTGTTATATACTGTTATACACTGTTTATGAAAGGGGCAAAATGCATGCAAATAATTATCGATAATACAAGTATGACTCCTCTTTATGAACAAATTGTAGACCAGATAACTGCAATGATTCTAGCAGGAGAAATACCGACTGCAAGTGCGCTTCCTTCCGTGAGATCCCTTTCTAAGGAATTGAAGATCAGTGCGCTAACGGTCAAAAAAGCTTATGACCAATTGGAGAGAGAAGGGTTTATTGAGACAATTCATGGTAAAGGCTCCTATGTTTTAGAAGCCAATCAAGAACTTTTACGTAATGAACAGTTGATGCAAGTGGAAGCTATAATGGCTCAAGCAATTGAGAAAGCACAACTTTTTCACTTAAGTAAAGATGAAATGCAGTCCATATTTGATTTATTAATGGGGGATTGGGATGTTAAAAGTTAATCATTTAAAGAAAAATTACGGTTCTTTTCAGCTCGATTGCAGTTTGCAAGTTAAAGAAGGAATGGTAACTGGCTTTTTGGGTAGGAACGGATCTGGCAAGACAACGACGATTAAGGCGATTCTTGGTTTGATCTTTCCTGATCAAGGGGAAGTTGAACTTCTTGGGCGTCCGGTTAATCAGTTATCTGGTCATGACAAGGAGAAGTTGGGGGTCGTTTTGTCGGATTCCAATTTTAGTCGAGTGATGAATTGTAAAGATGTTTTAGCTATCTTAAAGCGTAGCTATCGAAACTTTGATGAGGCCATGTTTAGACATTTTGTAGACCAGCAAGGCTTAACGTGGGATAAAAAGTTTGAAAAATTTTCGACAGGTATGCAGGCAAAACTGAAAGTAATTACGGCCATTTCGCATAAAGCTCAATTTTTAATAATGGATGAGCCGACCTCAGGGTTGGATGTAGTGGCGCGTGAAGAAATATTAGATATTTTGCGTGAATACTTAGACGAGTCTCCGCAAACGAGCATTTTAATTTCTTCCCATATTGCCACAGATTTGGAAGGGATTTGCGATGATTTCTACCTTATCGATCAAGGTAAAATAGTTATGTACGAGGAAATGGATCAACTTTTATCTAGCTATGGTATTTTAAAGCTTCGTCAAGAAGAACTGGATCAGATCGATCAATCGCATATCATTAAGATTGATCAGACAAATTATGGTTATTGCTGCTTAACCAATCAAAGACAGTTTTATTTGGAAAATTATCCACAAGTAATTATCGAAAAAGCTTCGGTGGATGATTTAATTAAATTAATGGTAGGTGGTCGCAAATGAAAGGATTGCTTTATAAAGATTGGCTACTAATTCGTAAGATGGGTCTGCAATTTCTGATACCAGTAGTGGTAGGAATCATTGTGCTTTATAGTGGGGACGATAAATTATTTTTTATGACTTACACCTCGATGGTAGGTCTATTCTCCATTATTTCGACTATTTCTTACGATGAGTATGATAATGGCATGCCCATGCTTTTATCGCTACCGTATACACGGCAAGACTATGTGCGTTCAAAATATTTGTTTGCAGTTATAACCATCGTTACTTTATTGATTTTTGAAGTGGGCTTAATCACCAGTATGGCTACCTTCAAAAATATTGAAGAATTTTCTTTTACTGACAACTTTCTTGAAATATTGAGTACTTTAGTGGTATCTTCTGCTATGTGTTGGATTTTGCTTCCCATTCATTTAAAATATGGTGTTAAAAAAGCAATGATTGCCATGATGGTAGTAGGTGGCTTATTATTTGGAGGAATAATGGGAGTTCTTTATCTTATTAAGGAGTTTAAGTTAATTTCATTGGATCAAATACAGTTCTTGCAAAATTTCTTAGCAAATGATTGGAATGTTTTCTTTTTATTCATACTAGTGATAGCAGGAATGATGGGCATATCCTATTATATAAGTAGCAGAATTATGCAAAAGCGGGAGTATTAAATTGTGAAGGCAAATATAGAAATGTCATTGATCAAGATTAAACGTTCACTTAAGTCATTCATATTAAAATTCAGCTTAGAAAATCAATGCCCCTTTTTGATGTTCTCCACGAATAATTAATCAGTGTAAAGCGATGTAAAATTAATAAAAGGAGGTGGTGGCTTATGAAAGGTTTGCTATATAAAGATTGGCTATTAATTCGCAAGACCAAGTTACATATTTTTTTACCAATAATAATGATTTTCATTATCTTGTATATTAAATCTGGTGACCTGGCTTTGATAAGTGTTATTTCAGTTTCAATCTTATCTTTGATACTGTCACCCATGACTTATGATGAGAGGGAAAATGGGATGCCAATGCTTTTGACCCTACCATATACCCGCCAAGATTACGTATATTCAAAATGCTTTTCCTTAATCATAGGGTTAATAGGTTTATTAGTTTTTGAAGTTTATTTGACTTCACTCGTCGCTTATTTTCAAAGTCCACAAACTTTCAATTTTATAGACAATCTTTTGACGATACTAATGATTTTGGCTGTTAGCTCAATCCTGGTTTTGATACTGTTACCTATTCAATTAAAATTTGGCTCAGAAGGGACACTATTAATAATCTTTAGCTTTTTAGTCCTTTGTATTGTTGGAGTGGTCCTCTTTTTATTCAGTGAAAAGATAATTTCAACAGATTTATACAGGATTTTGAAAAACTTCTTTTCAAATAAATGGAGCCAACTCTTTACTTCCATACTAGTCATGAGTTTTACTTATTTTGCTTCCTTAATTATAAGTATGAAGATTATGAGAAGACGTGACTATTAAATGAACAAGGGAGTAAAATTCGACAATCATTTAAGTGTTTTCAGCTGAAACATTTCATCGAGTAATAATATATAGGATGTTAAAGCAGCTATTTAATAATTCGTATCATTTCAATTGGCTTACAGCCGCTTGACTTCCCAGCTAATTATATATGAAAGCATCATTTACGTTTAACAAAAGCATCATTTACTTTCAAATAAAATTGTCAACCGTAAATGAAAATGTCCTGAAATTTTAAAAATTTGCGGGATAAAACTA
>NZ_JBNUPJ010000019.1:0-36527 GCF_050409485.1 Facklamia sp. P12945 | reverse complement strand
ATATCAATAAACTGGTGTTATATATCCAAGAACAAGAAAAAATAAAGACCCGAGATAAAATGCGTGGACATTTTATCTCGGGTCTTATTTTAAAGGTTATAGCAAAAATGGACTTATGATACAGCCCCTTTTTCGATAGAGATTTTTTGTTGAAAATTCGAACAAATAATGATAAAGTTTGCTTAATGTTTGGAAAAGGAGGCTTTTTATAAATGATAAAAAAATATAAACGAAACCAGCGCTTAATAGCAATTACCCAACAACTAATGAATAATCCCAACCAACTCTTAAACTTACAAGATTTTGCGCATAAATTTCAATGTGCTAAATCATCAATTAGTGAAGATTTGGGAATGGTCAGAGGAGTTTTTGATGAAATGCAACTAGGGCAACTTGAAACATTGACTGGTAAAACAGGAGGTGTTATTTTTCGTCCACATCTGTCGGGAGAGGAAGTTGAAATTATTCAGCGTCAAGTAAAAGAGCGACTCTCTCAAGGTAAGAGAATTCTCCCAGGAAACTATATTTTCGTGAATGACCTACTACAAGATCCGAGTGTTTTAAATCCGATTGCTCAACTTATTGCAGCTAAATATGCAGATAAAGAGATTGATACCATTCTTACCATAGAAGCTAAAGGGATAGGATTAGCAGCGGCAGTAGCATTATATCTAAACAAACCTTATGTTGTGGTACGTCGAGAATCTACCTCTGGAGAAGGATCAACCATTTCGATTAATTATACTTCGGGTTCTACGCAGACTGTTAAGAAAATGGAACTCTCGAAGTCAGCTTTGCAATCGCAAAGTCGTGTATTAATTGTGGATGATTTTCTTCGTAATGGGGGAACATTAACAGGGCTTTTAAATTTAATTGAAGAATTTGATTCGCAAGCAGCTGGAATATGCGTTTTTGCAGAGAATAAGGTAAAAAATCGAATGAGTATTCCAAATTATCACGCTCTTTTTGAAACTCAATTACGTTATAACAATGAGTTAGGTCATTATCAATTGGAAATTGAAGCAGGAAATTTTTTTAATTAGGAAACTGCATAGCCATATGGTCCTTAAATAGATATAATATAAGGGTAAATGTCGCAGATAGAAGGAGTGTGAGTGAATGAAAAGAATGGCGGTTATTTTAGCAGCTGGCAAAGGTACACGCATGAAGTCAGCCTTACCTAAAGTTCTCCATAAAATTAGTGGAATTTCCATGGCAGAACATGTTGTTCGATCAGTCTTGGAAAGTCGTGCCGAGCAGATCGTAACTATTGTTGGTAATGGGGCAGATTTAGTGAAAGAAGAATTAAAAAACCTTACTGATTTTGCTTTTCAATCCGAGCAATTAGGAACAGGTCATGCAGTACTCCAAGCTGAGAATCTTCTGGCAAATGAAAAAGGAAGTACCTTAGTTATATGTGGAGATACACCCTTATTGTCAGGAGAAACATTAACTAAACTCTTTGAGCATCATGAAAGCACAGGTTCAAAAGCAACCGTTTTGACTGCAAGAACCTCAGATCCTACTGGTTATGGTCGAATTGTTCGTGATGATGAAGGCCAAGTTCTTAAAATTGTGGAGCAAAAAGACGCTTCGTCAAAAGAACTTATTATAGATGAGATTAATACAGGGACCTACATTTTTGATAATTTAAGTATGTTTAAAGCTTTGAAATCAGTGAGCAATCGGAATGCCCAGGGCGAGTATTATTTACCAGATATTATTGAAATTCTTCAAAAACAAGGAAAAAAAGTTCATGCTTTTAATATGGATGATTTTGCAGAATCAATTGGAGTGAATGATCGAGTAGCGCTTTCTAAAGCTCAGCAGCTAATGAACCGACGTATCATTACAAATCATATGCGAAATGGCGTGAGCTTTATTAATCCTGAAATGACTTATGTTGAAGCGGATGTAAAAATTGGTGAAGATACGGTGATTGAGGGGGGTGTTCAGCTTAAGGGCGAAACATTTATTGGTAAATCAGTAAGAATTGGTGCCAACAGTGAGATTGTAGATAGCCAAGTAGGGGACTCAGTAATAATTACTCAGTCAGTTATTGAGAAATCAAAGGTTGAAGATAAAGCAAAAATAGGACCTTTTGCGCATTTAAGACCGAATAGCTATTTGGCAGAGGGCGTCCGTATTGGGAATTTTGTTGAAGTTAAAAATTCTCAACTAGGTAAAGATACCAAAGCAGGTCACTTAGCCTATATCGGTGATGCTGAATTAGGAAAAGATGTCAATGTAAGCTGTGGTGTTATTTTTTGTAACTATGATGGTAAAAGAAAATATCGTTCGAAAGTCGGCGATCAAGTATTTCTTGGAAGTAACTCTAATATCGTCTCTCCACTTGAGATTGGGGACCGTGCCTTTATAGCTGCTGGTTCAACTATTATAAAGGATGTTGAAGCGGAAGCCTTAGCTATTTCACGTAGCGAACAGGTTAATAAGTTAGGTTATTGGACTAAATACATCAATAAATAAATTTAAGGAAAGAGGGATTTGGTTGGCAAGTGAACACTATAAGGATCCAAAATTAAAGATCTTTGCATTAAGTTCTAACGAAAAGTTAGCGGCAGCAATTGCAAAAGCTGTTGGAGTAGAATTAGGTGAAATTTCTTTATCTAGGTTTGCTGATGGAGAGATACGTGTAAATATTGATGAATCGACTAGGGGGGCACATGTATATATCGTACAATCGACCTCCTCACCAGTTAATGATAATTTAATGGAATTATTAATTACGATTGATGCTTTGCGTCGCGCATCAGCAAAAACAATCAATGTAGTGCTTCCTTACTATGGTTATGCACGTCAAGACCGTAAAGCACAGTCTCGTGAACCAATTACAGCTAAATTGGTAGCAAATATGTTAGAGCAAGCAGGAGCAGACCGTGTAGTGGCATTGGATTTACACGCTGCCCAAATTCAAGGGTTTTTCGATATACCTGTAGATCATTTATTAGGTGCTCCTTTACTGGCAAATTACTTTATTGATAACAAACTTTTTGGCGATGATGTTGTTGTTGTATCACCTGACCATGGCGGCGTAACTCGTGCACGAAAACTAGCAGAATTTTTAAAGGCACCAATTGCTATTGTTGATAAACGTCGCCCACGTCCTAACGTTGCAGAAGTGATGAGTATTGTTGGAGATGTTAAAGATAAAACAGCAGTGATAATTGATGACATGATTGATACGGCAGGAACAATTACAATCGCTGCTCAAGCTTTGATTGATCGTGGAGCCAAAGAAGTTTATGCCACCTGTACTCACCCGGTTCTTTCTGGGCCAGCTTTAGAAAGATTGCAAACATCTGTTATCAAGAAGGTAATTGTTACAGACACCATTCTACTGCCTGAAGACAAAAAAATTGATAAAATTGAAATTGTGTCTGTTGCACACTTAATTGCTGAAGCAATTAAACGTATTCACGAGAACCGTTCTGTTTCACCTCTTTTCAATGAAAAATTCACTATCATTGAGTAGACTTTAATTGTAAATTTTTTATTTGAAGCTTAAGCTCGTTCTATCTTTAAATTAGATGGGACGAGCTTAAGTTATTTCAATACAAATATATGAGAGCGTAAAAATTAATCAGACTAAATGTTGATGGTTATTTTTTAAAGAAGTCGGTATAATGAGTAAGAACCAACGGAAAGAAAGAGGTTTTATTATGAACCATCGAAAAGAATGGAATAATTTATTACGCTTTGTTGTAGTTATAATGGGTTCACTGGTATGTCTTTTAGGAATTCTATTATCCTTTTATTTAAAATTTTCAGGCCAAATTCCCTATAGAAATTTTATAGCTTTTGAATCAAGTTATTTCTGGATAGCAATAGGTTTTATTTTGATCAACTTCTTCTTTGGTACCTATATATTTTATAATAAAACTTTAATGGACCTTTTCTACTTTACCATGCTATCTCAATTATTTTTGTCTTTTTTTATGATGGCCGTTACTTATGCTGGGTCTTGGCTAACTTTTCCGCGATCTGTTATTTTACTTAACCTTTTCGTAGGGACAATATTGGTATATTTATTTAATGCTGTAGCTTACATCCTTTATCATCGATTATCTGGCCGTAAACGAGTTTTAGTCGTAGGGGAGAATAAAAAGGCGTTAAATGCAGTGGTTAATTTTGATAGAATGACCAATCGTAGACATGAGGTAACTCATGTAGTCTTGTCAGATTATTACCAGCGTGTGGTTAAATTATCGGATGCGGTCGATATTGTTTACCTTACTGGTTATATCGAAGAAACAGAACGACTAAAAATATACGATTATTTGATGCGGAATAACAAAAAGCTCTTTTTATCGACTAACTTTGCAAATTTAATGATGGTTAATCCAAATATAATGAGCTTTGAAGATGAAAGTTTAATTGAAGTATCTACTTTTTCAATTGCTTTTGAACAAGCTATTATCAAAAGGACGATTGATATTGCTTCTTCTCTTCTTTTATTAATTTTAGCTTCGCCTATCATGTTAATAACAGCCATAGCTGTAAAACTAGACAGTAAGGGACCAATTTTTTATCGTCAAGTTAGAATTACAAAAGGATCTAAACCTTTCAACATTTTAAAATTTCGTTCAATGACTCAAACGGCTGAAGAAAAATCTGGACCCGTATTAGCTAGTTCTAATGATTCACGAGTGACGAGGGTAGGAAAGTTTATTCGCACTACTCGGATTGATGAACTTCCACAATTAATCAATGTGTTAAAAGGTGATATGTCGCTCGTTGGACCGCGACCTGAACGTCCTTTTTTTGTTAATCAATTTAGTCAAGAAAATGCTTATTATGAATTGCGTCATCATGTACGTGCAGGAATCACTGGCTATGCTCAAGTCTATGGAAAATATGCTACAGACTTTAATAATAAATTAAACTTTGATCTGCTCTATATTAAAAATTACTCATTAGCCTTTGATTTTAAATTGTTGTTTCAAACATTAAAAATATTATTTGATAAGGTTTCTTCAAGAGGTTTAGACCAAGAAGATCTCTGCCAACCTTCATGGAAGGATTTTCAATCCAAAATTCATATTTATGAGTAAGCTATTTCTAGATGTTGTTTATTGTTTATGTTAGGCTTTTGCTAGTAAATTATAAGGAGGATATTATGAATAAACGTAATAAGGTAAAAACACTTTTTTTAATGATAATGGTTAATCTGCTGCTAATCCCTCAGTCTTATGTGAGTGCTCAAGAAACAGTTTCAGATGCTTGGCAAGATGTGGCGGTAAAAGCAAACCAACAAGAATTCCAATCCTTTCATATGGAAGGTACAGTAGGTGTGAAAATTTCCTCGCAAAATATGACCAGTGATTTTGGAAACCTAGAAATTGACGCATTAGTAAATGCTCAACCGATCGCTTTACAAATGGTAGCAAAAATAATTTCTCCATTTGTAGGTTCAGAGGCTGTAGGTTTTGAAAGCTATGCTAAAGAAGGATTTAATTATATTTACAACACTCAATCTAAAGAGTGGAAGACTTCAGAATGGACGGTATCAGAAGAAGATATCTTAGATAGTCTTCAAGCATCCTTTAAAAATGTATCAAATGGCTTAGTAGAAAGCGAAATGACTTCAGAGGCCAAAACATTTATTGATAAATACTTTGAATTTGAAGAAAAAGGTCAAGATTATCTTTTTAAGTTGAAAAAAGATATTAATGGAGCTAGCTTTTACAATGATTTAGATAAGGCAATCGATTTAAAACAGTTGGTTAAGCAATCAGCTAACAAAGCGATTGAGCAATCAGAAGATCTGGGACAACCCATCGACCGAGAATATGAAGAATCTCTGGGGGAATTCTTGAATCCTGATATGTTTGAAGATTTCTTTAATATGAATCCACAAATGACTGTTACATATGAGAGTGTGACAGGGCTGATAAAGAACTTTTCCTTTATGATTGACACAGACCCTAAAGTTTTTATCGATTCAGTGAGTCAAACAGACCGGTCTAATTTACCAGAGCTTATAAGTATTTCGGCTAATTTTGACTTTGACCAGTATGGTCAAAGCTTTAATATTCAGGTTCCTTTGGAGGCCATGCAAACTTCTGAAGAAAATACCATAGAAGAGTAATTAGTAAAAACCTTTAGTTGAGCATTCAACTAAAGGGTTTTTTATAATGAGCTTATAACTTATGCACTCTTTTTGAATCAACATTGAGGGCAATAGTATGATACAATAAATAAAATTATTCAGTTGAGGAGATTAAAATGATCTATAAATATTCTGATGACAGCTTAATGACCCACACCGATCTTTATCAAATCAATATGTTGAAAACATATTGGGAAAAAGGGATTGATCGAAAACTGGCTGTTTTTGAAGTCTACTTTCGCAAAAACCCTTTTAACAATGGCTACGCTATTTTTGCTGGTTTAGAAAGAGTTGTTCACTATTTGAATCAATTTCATTTCTCAGCGACTGACTTGGATTATCTAAGAAGCTTAGAAATATACCCCGAAACATTTATTCAATACTTGGCAGATATGAAACTAGAGTTATCTGTTAGGTCTATGCAAGAAGGCGAGCTTTGTTATGCAACCGAACCTTTGATGCAAGTTGAAGGACCACTTGGTCAGTGCCAATTAGTTGAAACAGCTATTTTAAATATAATAAATTTCCAAACTTTAATTGCCACAAAGGCATCACGTATTCGTTCGGTAGTGGGTGAAGGGGATAAAATTTCTGAATTTGGTGCTAGAAGAGCGCAAGAAATGGATGCGGCTATTTGGGGAACGCGTGCAGCCTTTATTGGAGGCTTTGATTCAACTTCAAACGTTAGGGCTGGGAAATTATTTGGTATTCCTGTTTCTGGTACTCACGCTCATTCTTTGGTACAAGCTTACCGAGATGAGTATCAAGCTTTTAGAGCTTATGCTGAAACGCATCGTGATGTCGTCTTCTTAGTAGATACTTATGACACATTACGTTCAGGCATACCTATCGCTATAAAAGTAGCTAAAGAAATGGGTGACAAAATCAATTTTATCGGTGTTCGAATTGATTCGGGAGATATGGCTTACCAATCAAAAAAAATTCGTGAGCAATTGGACGAAGCAGGTTTCACCGAAGCGCGCATAATAGCTTCCAATGATTTGGATGAAAAAACCATTTTAAACTTACGAATGCAGGGTGCAAAAATCAACGATTGGGGTATTGGAACTAAAATAATAACTTCTTATGACCAGCCTGCTCTAGGTGCTGTTTATAAATTAGTTGGAATCGAAGATGACAAAGGTGAGATTGTACCGACAATTAAAATTTCTTCCAATACAGAAAAAATCACTACACCCGGTATGAAACAAGTTTGGCGAATTACTCGAAAAAAAGATGGCAAGGTGGAAGGTGACTATATTGCTTTAATAGATGAAAGGCCCGATCTTTTAGAGGAACTTTTCATGTTCCATCCAGTTCATACCTATATCAATAAAACTGTTAAGGACTTTGAAGCGCGTCCACTTTTAATAGATATATACAAAGAGGGTCAGCAAGTATATGATTTACCAGATATATTAACTATTAAAGATTATTCAGAGGATAAGATTAACTGCTTATGGGAAGAGCATAAGCGCATTTTAAATCCACAAGTTTATCCAGTTGATTTATCGCAAAAATTATACGATTTGAAAATGGATAGTATACAAGAGGTTCGCGACCAAGTTGATTTAAGAGTTGAGGCGTTTCAAACAGATCAATTCTGATAAGGAGAATAATATGAGACAATTGCAAAAAGAAATCATAGGGAATTTAAAAGTTTCACCAAGGATTGAACCAGAAGCTGAAATTCGGCGATCTATTAACTTTTTGAAAGATTATCTCTATCAAAATGCAGGTTTAAAGTCATTGGTATTAGGTATTAGTGGAGGACAAGATTCCACTTTAGCAGGGAAATTATCGCAAATGGCTATTGAAGAAATCCGAACTGAAACAAACGATAACCAGTATCAATTTATTGCTATACGACTTCCTTATGCTGTCCAAAATGATGAAGAAGATGCACTAAAGGCTCTAGATTTTATTGCACCAGACCGAATTTTAAATCTAAATATTGAAGAGGCGACTTTAGGAGTTGTTCAAGCTTTGAAAAAAGAACAAATTGAAGTTAGCGATTTTAATAAAGGAAATATTAAAGCGAGACAGCGTATGGTGATGCAATATGCGGTAGCAGGACAGTTTTCAGGTGTTGTAGTAGGAAGTGACCATGCAGCAGAGAGTGTCACAGGATTCTTTACTAAATATGGAGATGGGGCAGCGGATGTAATGCCTTTGTGGCGCTTAACCAAAGATCAGGGTAAGCAGTTGCTACAGTCCCTAAACTGTCCGGCAGACCTTTATCAAAAAATACCGACAGCCGATTTAGAAGAAGACCGTCCTATGTTATCCGATGAAGAAGCGTTGGGTGTTTCTTATCAAACCATTGATCGTTATTTGACAGGACGTGAAGTAAAAGACCATGAAGCAGCAATAATTGAAAAATGGTACTTAAGTAGCCAACATAAACGCCATCTGCCAGTCACTGTCTTTGATCAGTTTTGGAGGGAATCTTGATTTAAGGAGATGAAATAATGTCCATTGTACTGGAAATAATAATGAGGGTAGTGCTTGCTTTCATATTGTCATTAGCATTTTCCTATTCCTTATTAAAGTTGCTTAATTTTACAAAGCCCCTTGATTTTAAGAATAGAGAGAATAATAGCAAAAGAACACCACCTGCTTACGGTGGTATTGCTGTATTTATGGCATATTGGTTAAGCTATTACTTATTAAATCCTTTTACTCTTTGGGATAAGCAAGGGAGTCTTTTTGTAGCCTCCTTAATTATCCTTGTAACGGGCGTTTTAGATGATAGGTTAAATTTATCTGCTTTAAAAAAATCAATCGGTATTTTAATCGCCTGTCATTATGTCTATTTTTATAGTGACATTTCTTTTTCATCTCAACTCATTAATTTTGAAGACCCATTACTTTTTAATGGTTTGAAATATCTCTTAACCATAGTATGGATTTATTTAGTAACTAATGCATTAAATTTATTAGATGGGATTGATGGCCTAGCTTCAAGTGTTAGCCTGGTGAGTCTTTTTTCAATGGTTATAATAACTTTAGGTTTTTCTTTAACCATTCAATTGGATTTTGTATTAAAGTTGTTATTTTTATTTGCAGCAATTGCTGGTTTTTTAATATTTAATTGGCCACCTGCTAAAATTATGTTGGGAGATACTGGGGCTTTATTTATTGGATTTATGTACGCTAGTTTAACCGTTACTAATCTAAAAAACGCCAGTCTTTACTCTTTTATTTTTCCAATACTTTTATTTGCTGTTCCACTTTTTGATACTGTTTTTGCCTTCATGAGGCGTTTACACCAACGAACCCCGGTTACTGAAGGAGACAAAGAGCATATCCATCATCGGTTACTGCGAAGGGGTTATAATGAAAGTTCAATCAATAAAATGATGATGGCTTTATCTGCCGTTTTTTCATTGATTACCCTAGCCCTCCATGCCTTTCCTAATTTAAAGTGGCTGATATGGGTGATGACAATGGTATTGATTGTAGCAATGGTTTATTTTACTGTGCATATTGGAAAAGAGTCTCCAAACAAATGAATCTTTTTAAGTTTTAAAAGGTATATTTATATCTCGATTACCTAAACTGTCTATTTTAACTTGTCCACTTAAAAAATTGACTAAATAGCTATCAAATTCCTTTAGGAAGTCAGAATGAATAGCGATTGTCATTTGAATTTTTTCGAGATATTCGATGGTTAGAACAGAAGGTAAGCCAGGCATTTGAGCAAGATTATGATTAAAGCGATCAAGCTGTGCATAATCCATTTCAATTTGAAGAAGGGTCTGGTTAACATTTTTAATTTTATTGGCCAATTGGCAGCTTTCACTAACTACTTGGGTGTAAGCGCGAATTAAACCACCTGCACCTAACTTGTTTCCACCAAAATAGCGAACAACAATGGCTGCGACAAAAGTTAATTCCTCTTTTTTAAGAACTTCAAGCATTGGTAGACCTGCTGTACCACTTGGTTCGCCATCGTCACTCATGCGTTGAATACTTGAGTCAGCCTCTAAACTAAAAGCATAGCAGTGGTGATTTGCTTTATAATGCTTTTTTTGTATACTAAGCAAGTGTTGATTAAATTCTTCTTCACTTTTGATTGGAAACAGAAAACAAATAAAACGAGATTTTTTTATTTCAATTTCATGTACAATTTCTTTTTGGATACTTAAATAATTAAACATATAGCTTTCCTTTCATTTATGTTAGGATAATAGATAACATATAGATTCTTTAAACAGTGTAACATATTTAAAAAACAACTGATTATTAGTCAGACAGGGAATGGTAGTGAAAAATGAAAACAGCAATTATAGTAGATTCTACAGCATATTTAAACCAGGAAATAGCCAGTCAATCAAACGTTTTTCAAGTCGATCTTAGTGTTATTTTTGATGATGGGACTGTTTTTAAAGATTCATCTGATATTGATGAGCAGACGCGGTTTTATCAGTATATGGAAAAAAGTGATCGATTACCTAAATCTTCTCAACCACATCCAGGTGACTACTACCAATTGATGGATCAGATTGTTGAAGAAGGTTTTCAAGCAGTCATAGCTATCCATCTATCTTCAAAAATATCAGGAACTTTAGCTTTAGCGCAATCGGTACTAACTGAATACCAAGATCGTATTCAAAGTTATATTATCGATTCTAAGTCTTCATGCATAGTCATTGAAGGTTTGGCAAGGAAAGCCTTAAAAGGACTCGAAGCGGATAAGGAATTAGAAGATATCGTGGCTGAACTAACTTGGCAAGCAAATCATACACAAACTTATTTGATGGTCGAAGAGTTAGAGAACCTAGTTAAAGGTGGACGTTTAAATGCAGGTTTTGCTACACTAGGCCAATTGCTTAAAATTCGTCCTTTATTGCATTTTGATGAGGAAGGAAATATTCTTCTCTTTGAAAAAATCCGTACTAATAAAAAGGTGTATGCTAGATGGATTCAACTAATTAAAGAAGCAATTGAATCATATCCCCAAGGTATTCAGCTTATGATGACACATGCCAATGCTAAAGACGAATGTAGTGTGGTTGTAGAATTAATTGAAAAAGAGTTAACGATCTCTGATATAGAAATTAACTCGATCGGCCCTGTTATCGGAACACATACCGGAAAAGGTTGTATTGGCTTGGCCATAATGCCTAATTACGATCCTAATTAAACAAGTAAATAATAGCACTAATTATTCTCCTTCTGTGTACTTTATAAAAAGACATGGAAGGAGATTTTTTTGATGGAGTGGAAAGAGTATTTTATTGGTCAATTAATGACTCAAAGAGAAGTAACAATAATCTGGGATAAATTTCTTTCTCAATCCAGCTGGAAATTAGAGACGATATTTAATCATCTACACGCAATGCCTGCTATACAAATAAAACAAAAGCACATCCTTTGTTCCAGGTGCAATTGTCAAGATCAACAACAATACTATAAGTTTTATTTTAATAAAAAGAAGATTATATATTGTTGTTCGTGTCTTCAAATGGGACGAATTTGTAGTAACGATTTGCTTTATTATTTACCAAACAATCAACCTTTAACTATAAGAAATCAAAAATCCTTTCTCACCTGGCAAGGGAAACTTTCGCCACAGCAAAATAAGGCTTCACAAGAAGTTGCGGAACAATTGGATGATAGTAGTCACCCACATTTAATCCATGCTGTAACGGGAGCTGGTAAAACAGAAATGCTTTTTCCAATAATCGATGAAATATTAAGAAAGGATGGAAAGATAGCTTTAGTCTCTCCAAGAGTTGACGTGTGCATTGAACTTTTTCCAAGAATTAAAGCTGCTTTTAATTCGGTCAAAGTTCTTTTGCTTCATGGAAAGAGTGAAACAAAATATGAGCCCTGTGAAATTTTAATAGCAACTACCCATCAGTTGCTAAGGTTTTTTCAAGCCTTTGACCTAGTAATAGTGGATGAAGTAGATGCCTTTCCCTATGTTGATAATGAGAGTTTACATTTCGCGGTAAATCGAGCAGTTAAAAAGAAGGGTAAATTAATCTTTCTGACAGCAACACCGGATAAAAAAATTGTGGAAGCGGTCAAAAAAGGCTTGATTCACCAGACCATTTTACCAGCGCGATTTCATGGTTTTCCTTTGGTTGAACCCATATTTTTGTGGTTGGGAGATTGGAAAACTAACTTAGTAAATCAACAAAAGAATTCCAAACTTCTCTTAAGCCTAAAACATTTTATTGCGCTTGAAGGTCGGAAACTAATTTTTATAGCCAATATCAAGTTGGCAATTCTATTATCTGAGTGGTTAGAGAAACTTTTTAAAGGCCTTAGACTTACCTATGTATATTCAACAGATCCTCTAAGACATCAAAAGGTAGAAAAAATGCGCAAAGGTCATTATGACATACTAATCTCTACATCCATTCTTGAAAGGGGAGTAACTTTTGAAAACTGTCATGTGTTTATCCTTGGTGCTGAGGACCCTCTTTTCTCTAAATCAGCTTTAGTTCAAATGAGTGGCAGGGTAGGAAGGAAGGCTGCTTATCCATCAGGTAAAGTTGTTTTTGGTCATTATGGTATTACAAAAGAAATGAAAAGAGCGGCTATAGAAATTAAGGGAATGAATCAGTTAGCGAGCAAGAGAGGACTTTTAAATGCAAATGCTTGATGAAAGGGTCTGTTTGATGTGCCAGAAAAATTACCAACGTGATTTAAGTTGGCAACAGTTATTTTCCTGGCAAGCTATTGAATTTGAACCATTGTGTTCAGACTGTTTAAAATCATTCGTTCCTTATCATTATCAGAGTGAAAGTTGCAGAGCCTGTGGAAGAAAATTAGATGGTAGCAACCACTATCAAACTACTTATAGAATCAAAGATACTGATGAGAATTACTGTCTAGATTGTTATCGCTGGCGCCAAAAATATCCTCTAAAGCTAATAAACAATCAAGCCTTATTTGACTACAATGCTGGTTTTAAAAATTGGATCACTCGTTATAAATATGATGGAGATTGCCGGATGGCGAATGTAATGAAGCAAGTCTTAAAGAAAACATATAAACACTATCCAAACTACCTTTGGTTAATTTTACCTAGCTCTGAATCAAGCTTGAAAAGGAGATTGTTTCATCCGACCGCATATTTATTAGAAATAGCCCACATCCCTTATTGTTGTCCCTTCCATTACATTGGAAATGAAATTAGACAAGCAGCAAAAAGTCGAAAAGATCGTTTAACACTCAATCGTCCATTTGCTTGGATAAATATAGAAAAAGAAAAATTAAAAGAAAAGAAAGGTCTAATGATTTTTGATGATGTTTATACAACAGGGGCAACTATGATACAAGCAAAATTAGAGATAGTTCAACATTTTGAAGCTATTGCTAAAGAAGAAATGGATTTAAAAAGTATTACTTTAGCAAGAAATCAATCACTTGCTTAGAATGTGTAGCGCTTTCAATCGATGTGGGCATGTGTTATAATAATTTTAAGCTAGTAATAGCTTTTGGGTTTATGGCTCATTAGCCTTAGACCAAATAGAGAGGAAATGAGGGATATTTATGTTTAACTATAATGTTCGTGGAGAAAATATCGAGGTTACTCAAGCTATTCGAGAATACGCCGAAAAGAAAGTTTCAAAACTTGAGCGTTTTTTCAATGATGTACCGAATGCAACTGCCTATGTAAATTTGAGGGTTTATCCTGATAAAACAGCAAAGGCAGAAGTAACTATTCCTTTATCTTTCTTAGTGCTCAGAGCTGAAGAGACAACACCTGATTTATATGCGAGTATTGATTTTGTAGTTGATAAATTAGAGCGACAAGTAAGGAAATATAAGACTAAAATTAATCGCAAATCACGTGAAAAAGGCTTCGAAGGAATAACTACATCAGATTTGGTACAAGCTTCAAATGTAAATAATCATGAAGATGAAAGCGAACCCGATTTACAAATAGTTCGTTCAAAGCGAATTGCTTTAAAACCGATGGATTCAGAAGAAGCAGTCTTACAAATGAATATGCTAGGCCATGACTTCTTCGTATATAAAGAAGGAGAAACAAACGAAATTAATATCGTTTACCGCCGTAAAGATGGTCGATATGGATTAATTGAAACAGCGAGAATGGATTAAGATTAAGTTGTATCCTTAGAATATAGTGAATATCAAATGTTAAATGAAGAGCTTATCAATGCTCTTCATTTTTATTGTTAAAAAGCAGAAGGAATTAAACTTTTACAATACACTAGCAGATAAAAATGTTTGAAAGTCGAGTTTTTAATGATACAATGTTACAGTGAGAAAATTTATTCATGGAATGGGTAAATGAGGATTATGGGAATTAAAGGAGCATATTAATGGCCAACTTTTTAAAAAATTTAATTGAAAATGATAATGCTGAATTGAGAAGAACCGGAAAATTAGCTGACCAGGTAATCGACTTAGAAGAAGATTACCGCACGATGACTGATGAAGAACTGCGTGCCCAAACTACTATTTTAAAAGATAAATTAGCTAGTGGAAAAAGTTTAGATGATATTCAGGTAGAGGCATTTGCTGTTGTAAGAGAAGCTGCTTATCGAGTATTAGGCTTATTGGCCTATCGTGTCCAAATTCAAGGCGGCTTTGTCATTCATAAGGGTGATATTGCTGAAATGAAAACCGGCGAAGGTAAAACTTTGACAGAGACAATGCCTGTTTATTTAAACGCTTTGTCAGGTAAAGGGGTTCATGTTGTTACTGTTAACGATTATTTAGCAACTCGTGACTCTAAAGAAATGGGAGAAGTTTTCCGCTTTTTAGGCTTAACAGTCGGCTTAAATCTAAACTCAATGAACGCTGCTCAAAAGCGTGAAGCATATGCTTGTGATGTGACTTATTCTACAAATAACGAATTAGGTTTTGACTATTTAAGAGATAATATGGTTGTTTACAAGTCTCAAATGGTTCAAAGACCATTATATTTTGCGGTAGTAGACGAAGTGGACTCTATCTTAATTGATGAGGCTCGTACACCGTTGATTATTTCTGGTCAAGGTGAGAAATCGACAGCCCTCTATAATCGGGCAGATTATTTTGTTAAGGGATTGAAAGAAGAAGAAGACTACACCATTGATTTGACTTCTAAGTCAATTGTTTTAACAGATATTGGAGTTGACAAGGCTGAAAAAATCTTTCGCTTAGAAAACCTGTATAATGTTGAAAATTCATCACTGGTTCATCATATTGATCAAGCTTTACGCGCAAATTACATTATGATTCATGATATTGACTATGTGGTAGACGAAGAGGAAGTTAAGATTGTCGATCCATTTACAGGTCGTATTATGGACGGTCGTCGTTATTCAGATGGACTTCACCAAGCGATTGAAGCAAAAGAAAATGTTGAAATCCAAGATGAGTCCAAGACAATGGCAACGATTACTTTCCAAAACTACTTCCGTATGTATGAAAAATTATCTGGAATGACGGGAACGGCTAAGACGGAAGAAGAAGAATTTAGAGAAATTTACAATATTAACGTCGTTTCAATCCCAACCAATCGACCAGTTATTAGAAAAGACCACCCAGATTTGCTTTATCCAAACTTAAAAGCTAAATTTGCTGCCGTCGTGGAAGAAATCAAAGAACGTCATGCTAAAGGGCAACCTATTTTAGTAGGGACAGTGGCTGTAGAAACTTCAGAGTACCTATCAAAATTATTAACAAAAGAAGGTATTCCTCATGAAGTCTTGAATGCTAAAAATCACTTTAAAGAAGCTGAAATTGTTATGGCTGCCGGTCAAAGAGGTGCGGTAACCATTGCGACCAATATGGCTGGACGGGGAACCGACATTAAGTTAGGATCAGGAGTTAAAGAAGTAGGCGGACTCGCTGTTATCGGAACTGAACGTCACGAATCACGTCGAATTGATAACCAGTTACGTGGACGGGCAGGACGTCAAGGAGATCCCGGGGCATCACAATTCTATTTATCACTAGAAGATGATTTGATGCGTCGTTTCGGATCAGACAGAATTCAAAAGGTTTGGGAAAAACTGAATATGACAGACGACAACAATGAAGGAGAAGATCTTGCTATTCAAAGTAAGATGTTATCTCGTCAAGTTGAATCAGCCCAAAAGAGAGTGGAAGGTAATAATTACGATACTCGTAAGAGTGTTTTAGAGTACGATGAAGTTATGCGTGAGCAAAGAGAAGTTATTTATGGTCAAAGATTGGCGGTGATTAATGAAGAAGAAACCTTAACACCTCATATTAAAGCAATGATTAAACGGACCATCGAGCGTGAAGTGGCCTATGCTACTGAAAACGATGAAAAGGATTGGAATTTAGACAGTCTATTGGACTTTGTTCACAATACATTATTTAGTCCAGAAAAAATCTCAATAAAAGACTTAGAACGTAAGAGCAGAGAAGAATTAATAAATTATTTGTATAATGAATCTGTGTCGGCTTTTGATGAGAAAATTGCTTTACTAAATGGTCCTGAACAAGTTTTAGAATTTGAAAAAGTAATTATTTTGCGTGTGGTTGATTCGAAATGGACAGACCATATTGATGCGATGGATCATTTACGTCAAGGTGTTGGTCTAAGAGCATACGCTCAAACGAACCCTCTAACAGAATATCAAACAGAAGGCTTTGATCGCTTCCAAGAAATGATTGCTGCAATTGAATATGACATCACTCGATTCATAATGAAGGCACAAATTCGTCAGAATTTGGAGAGGGAGCAAGTTAATTCCACAAGCCCTCGGGTAAAACCAAGTTCAATGCCTAAACACCAAAGTGTAAAAACATTAAAAGGCTAATATGACAGAATAGCAAAGGTCCTGCGGATTAACTCCAAAGGACCTTTTGTGTCAATTTTAAAAAGTAAGGTGATATGATGGAAATATATGAAATTAAGGACCAAATAGAATCAGCCCAACTTAATATTGAAAAAATAAGGGGGTCCCTTTGACATCGATAAATTGGAAGCAGACGTTGCTGAAATGGAATCGAAGATGTTAAAGGAAGATTTTTGGGACGATAATCAAGCTGCTCAATCTTTAATTCAAGAATTAAATAAATGTAAACTCGAAAAAAACTCTTTTTATCAATTAGAAGAAGGACTGGATGATGCAATGATTGGACTAGAGCTTATTGAAGAAGGCCAAGATCCTGAATTACAAAAAGAGCTAGAAGAAAAGCTGGTCTTACTCAATAAACAAATTGATGATTATCAACTATCTCTTCTTTTGTCGGGAGATCATGACCATCTCAATGCGATTATGGAAATTCACCCAGGAGCGGGAGGGACAGAATCCCAAGATTGGGGCGAAATGTTGTTGAGAATGTATGAACGCTGGGCGAGTCACAATCATTATGCGATAACATTTATAGATTATCAAAATGGGGATGAAGCAGGCATTAAAAGCGCTACTTTTGAGGTTTCTGGCTATAAAACTTATGGACATCTGAAGTCGGAAAAAGGGGTTCATCGTCTCATACGGATATCGCCTTTCGATTCTAATGCGCGCAGACACACTTCCTTTTGTTCAATTGATGTTACTCCGATGATTGATGGTTCGATTGAGCTAGAAGTAAATCCTGAAGATTTACGTATCGATACTTATAGAGCTTCAGGAGCTGGCGGACAACATATAAACAAAACTTCTTCTGCCGTTCGAATTACACATCTTCCGACAGGAATTGTTACTCAAAGTCAATCCAATCGTTCACAAATTCAAAATAAAGAGCAAGCTATGAGCCTCTTGAAAGCAAAACTTTATCAAAAAGAAGTGGAAGAAAAAGAAGCTGAATTACAAGCGATAAAAGGTGAGCAAAAAGATAATGCCTGGGGTTCACAAATCAGGTCCTATGTTTTCCACCCTTATTCAATGGTAAAAGACCATCGAACGAATTATGAAACGGGGAATATCGACGCTGTAATGGATGGAGAATTAAATCCTTTTATTGATGCTTACTTAAGGTGGAATATCCAAGAAGAAAAATAAGTAATAAAGAGTGAAGAATTACTAGTATGTGAGGTGAAATTGTTGATTAAGCTAATTAAAGCGAGCAAACAGTATGGTAATGGAATATGGGCTGTTAAAGATGTGAGTCTCGAGATAAATAAGGGAGAATTTGTTTATTTAGTAGGACCTAGTGGTTCGGGGAAGTCTACGCTGATGAAATTGTTAAATCGTCAAGAAAAAGTTACAAGCGGACAAGTGATTGTTAATCAGTTTAAAGCGCATGACTTAGCTGAAAGGAAAGTTCACCTATTACGAAGGCAAGTTGGTGTAGTTTTCCAAGATTTCAAACTTTTACACCAATTTACAGTAGCTGAAAACATTGCTTATGCATTAGAAGTTACAGGAGAGAGTAAAAAGAAAATTAAAAAACGTGTGTTGGAAGTTCTTGATATCGTTGGTTTAAAGTCTAAAATGCATCAATTACCGAACGAGTTGTCAGGTGGAGAGCAACAAAGGGTTTCCATAGCGAGAGCTTTAGCTAATCGTCCTCAAGTGCTTGTGGCGGATGAACCGACGGGTAATTTAGATCCAACCAGTGCAGTTTTGATAATGCGAGCTTTAGAAAAAGTTAATCGCTCTGGAGTAACTATTCTAATGGGAACTCATAATGATAATATCGTTAACTCCCACCCTCACCGAATTTTACAAATGCACCAAGGTAGATTGGTAAGAGATATAAAAAGAGGTGTAAAAAATGAAATGGATTAGATCCCGTATTCGTCATTTTAGAGACGGAATGAGAAATTTATTTCGAAATGGCTGGCTGACTTCTGCATCAATCGTAGTTATGAGTCTAACTTTATTTTTATTAGGCACCTTTTTTGTTCTCGTATTGAATATTAATCAATTGACAGAAACGATTGAAAATGAGATTCAAGTACGAGTGATGATTGATCCTTTAGCAGAGGTTGCTGATGAGAGAAAACTTGGTGATGAAATTGCAGCGATGGATAATGTTGTTAAAGTTGTCTATCGGTCGGCAGAAGAAGAATTAGAGTCTTACCAAGAAGTTATTACAGAAGATTTTGATGTATTAATGGATCAAAATCCTCTTAACAATATGTACTTAGTCACTGTAAATTCAGCTAATTCATTAGAGCAAGTAACCAAAAAAGTTCAAAAATTAAAATGGGTTCAAAGTGCTAATATTGGTTCAGTCAATCTTGAGAGCTTGATCCAAACAATTGAAATTATGCGATATGCTATAGCTATTTTAGGAGCTATTTTTATTCTGATAGCTATCTTACTTATCTCCAACACAATTAAAGTAACTATTCAGTCGCGCTCAAGAGAAATTGAAATCATGGAGCTGGTAGGTGCAAAAAAATCTTATATAAAGGCACCTTTCGTTATTGAAGGGGGAAGTGTAGGAATTATAGGCGCTGCCATAGCCAGTATTGTTTTATATTTTTCCTACCAAGCAATCCTTAGCCTGGCTCAAGAGTTACTGGCTTTTAATCCGGAGTATGCCATGCCTATTTATCCTAATATCTTGTATATATCTGGTATTTTGCTGGTTTTGGGCTATCTATTAGGTGTTTTAGCAGCAAAAAGAGCTGTAAACAAATTTTTTAAATAGAAATTTAAAAGACTTCCCTATTCTTTTAAAGGGAGGTCTTTTTATAGTAGTGAAAGCTATTGATTAGAAGATATCTTTTAATAGATGAAGGCGTCTGCTAGAATAAGAAAGTACTTAGAGATCCTAGGAGGTTGGCTATGAAAAGAGTGCTGGTTGTCGATGATGAACAATCGATATTAATGTTATTAGAATACAATTTAAATCAAGCTGGTTTTGATGTGGTCACTGCAGAAGACGGTAAGACCGCTTATAAATTGATTAAAAAAGAAAAGTTTGACTTTATCATTTTAGATATTATGCTTCCAAAAATGGATGGAATGGATGTATGTCGCCGTGTGCGTCAAGAAAAAATTGAAACACCTATTTTAATGTTGACGGCCAAAGATGATGAATATGATAAGATTATTGGCTTAGAATTAGGAGCAGATGATTATATGACCAAGCCTTTTAGCCCAAGGGAGGTTATTGCCAGAATTAAGGCAATTGGGCGTAGGATGCAAAGTAGCGAAAAGAATGTAAAAGAGGTTGAAAGTCAGACAGAATCAGTAGATATTACACCTCTACAAGTTCCTACTAATGCATCTGAGAATTCAAATGATGTGATAAGGCTCGGTAAGTTAGAAATATTTCCAGACCGCTATGAAGTGATATGTGATGGTAAATCAATTGATTTAACGCCCAAAGAGTTTGAACTCTTACTCTATATGGCAGTTAGAAAAGGGCGTATACTTAGTCGTGATCAACTGCTTAATAACATATGGAATTTTGACTACGCGGGTGAAACGCGTATCGTCGATGTCCATATTTCACATTTAAGGGAAAAAATTGAAAGCGACACAAAAAGTCCTGAATATATTAAAACGGTAAGAGGGTTTGGTTATAAATTTGAGGTACCACAAGCATGAAACTGATAGACCCGAGCCAAAGACGCCGACAATTGGGACTAGGAATTGTCCTATTTATGATAGGTATTTTATCTTTAGTTTATTTGGGTTACAGACAAATTGAGCAGACAATTTATACGATTTTACAAGATCAAGTGCAAACTCATTCAGCTTACATATTCATTAAAGATCAAAGTCGGATAGAAGATTATTATCAAGACCTAGATAGTATCTTTAGTGGTGAAGATCGCGAGGTTTTTTTAATTTCTCAAAGAAATAATTCGAAAAATCGCTTAGTACCCAATACTTTATGGAGAAATTCAAAAGAAGGTAATACAAAGAGCAGTCTGAGTCTCATTCATCAAAAGATTATTAAAAATAAAGGTCAAAATATAATTTCCTGGAGAGCTGATCAACGGATCTATGCTGGTAAGAAATTAAATTGGAACAAACAAACTGTTTGGTTGGTTGAATCGGTCGATAAGAACTACTTTTCTTTCAAATGGCAAGAATATTGGAAGCTGGTAGCAATTTATATTATGGTTCAGCTTTCCCTTATATTCTTAGCTATTCGATTAGCCTTGCTAAAAACTACGGGTCCGATTCAATCAATAAGGCAAGGGATAGAAAAGGTTAGAGATTCCGATTATCATTATGAATACCTTGAACATTCGATTCCCGAAGTTAATCAATTAGGACAATCAGTTACCGATATTGTCAAGTATTTGGGAGAAGACCGCAATGATCTGATTTCTGGACAACAGCAATACTCTTTATTACTGGAGAACATCAACCTTGGAGTATTAGTCATTGACTCTCAAGGAAAGATTGATCTCATGAATCCAGCTTTAGGAAAAATTTTAGGACTGTCGCCAACAGTAATTGGGCGTCCTTACCAAGCAATTTTAAAATCTTTTCAATTAATCAGTTTGATTAATCGAGTGATGCAAACACATTTGCCTGTACAAGAAGAAGTAGAAGTTTATGTACCTAAATCAAAATTCTTGGATGTCAATATCCTTTCCTATCAAGAATATCAAGCCAGTGAAATGTCTTTTTTGGTATTACTCTATGATATAACTGAAATCCGTCGTTTAGAAACGGTAAGAAGTGAATTTGTAGCCAACGCTTCACATGAACTAAGAACACCTGTGACTGCTATCAAAGGTTTTGCAGAAACACTCTTAAACGGAGCGCTAAAAGATAAGAAGGCAGCTAATAAATTTGTTAACATTATTGCCAAAGAAAGTAATCGACTGGAAATGATTATTGAAGATATTCTTGAGTTATCTCGTGTTGAAAAAAGTGAAAATAATTTACCTAGATCAAGCTTTTATGTGGATAAAGTAACAGAAAATATGATCGAGTTTCTTTCTCAAAAAACTGCTCAAAAATCAATTAAGGTCGAATTGATTTCTAATAACAATATTGCTTTGAAAGCAGACCAATATCGCTTTGAGCAAATTTTAACCAATCTATTAGACAATGCTATTAACTATTCAGATGAAGGCAGTCAAATAACAATTAGTATTAAAGAAAAAAAGAAAAAAATTGAATTAACTGTTGCTGATACAGGAATAGGGATACCCGAAACAGAGATGGATCGAATCTTTGAAAGGTTTTACCGAGTTGATAAAGCGCGCAGTCGAAATTCAGGTGGAACAGGCCTTGGGCTTTCGATTGTGCGCAATTTAGTCAAAATGATGGGTGGTAAAATCGAGGTAAAAAGTCAAGTGGGGGTAGGGACATCGTTTACGATAATTCTCCCTAATTAATGATGACGCTTACAGTTAAGAATGTTATAAGAAAGCCCTTCACCCAGGGTCTTGTAACATATTTGTAACATTATTTGCTGAAAATTTACAAAGAATTTACATAGGTGAAGTACAATAACAATGTACTATCAATGCAAGAGTTATTGTAGTCAAGTAAATTGTGGAGGAGTTGTCTTAATGCAGGGCAAAGTGCTAGAAAGATTCATGAAATATGTCTTTATGTTTTGTGCATTCTTATCTATTTTATCAATTGTTTTAATCTTCTATTTCATCTTTGTAGGTGGAACAGTTGATGACGGAGTTTGGAAATTCCAAGGTGGAATTCCTTTTCTAATGAAGCATGGCTTCTTAAAAACCTTTGTAGGTCAGCAGTGGCAGCCTTCTTGGAAAGAGCCTCTTTATGGTATTTTCCCTTTCATTATGGGGTCTATTTATGTTACGGTTGGCGCTATTGTTGTTGGAGTTCCCATTGGAGTTCTAACGGCTATTTTTATGGCATATTTTTGTCCAGATTTTTTATATAGAATCTTTAAGCCAGCAATTAACTTAATGGCAGCCATTCCTTCAATCGTTTATGGTTTTTTTGCTCTTCAAATGATGGTTCCATTCATCAGAGGATTAAAGTTTTTACCAGCTAATAATGGAATGAATATACTGACAGCTTCGGTCTTATTAGGTGTAATGATTCTACCGACTGTAATTGGACTTTCAGAAGCAGCTATTCGAGCGGTGCCGAGACACTATTATAATGCCTCAATGGGTCTTGGTGCTACTCATGAGCGATCTGTTTTAAATGTCATTGTCCCAGCGGCTAAATCTGGTATTCTATCTGCCATTATCTTAGGGATTGGTCGTGCGATTGGTGAAACAATGGCGGTTGTTTTAATTGCTGGAAATCAACCAAGGTTGGCTAAAAGCTTGTTTGAAGGAACAAGAACACTGACTACCAATATTGTGTTGGAAATGGGATATGCAAGTGGTGATCACCAGCACGCACTAATTATGACAGCCTCAATGTTATTTGTTTTTATCTTAATTATTAACGGTACCTTCATGTGGATTAAATCGAAAGGAGATAGAACTTAATGAGCGCAAAAATCATTCGCTTTATTGTTTGGCTAGCAGCCTTTTTTACCATAGGTATGTTGCTCTTTATCATCGGTTTCATTCTTTGGAACGGCTTGCCGGTTATGAACACTCAACTTTTTGCCTGGGAATACAATTCAAACAATGTATCGATGATGCCTGCTATTATTTCAACCTTAATTATGATTGGCTGTTCACTTTTAATATCTGCTCCAATCGGAGTCTTTTCAGCTTTTTATTTAGTTGAGTATGCAGACCGTGGAAATCGATATGTACATTGGATTCGGTTAGCAACCGATACACTGGCTGCGGTTCCTTCAATTGTTTATGGTTTATTCGGGATGTTACTGTTTGTGAATGTAATTTTTAAAACCTATTCTCATATTGCTGGAATTTTAACGTTATCCATTATGATTTTACCAATCATTATTTCTTCAACAGAAGAAGCTTTACTTTCGGTTAATAATTCTTTAAGGATGGGTTCCTTAGCTCTGGGTGCTGGTAAATTAAGAACGATATTTACAGTTGTTCTTCCTGTTGCTATGCCAGGTATCTTATCCGGAATTATCTTAGCAATTGGCCGTATTGTAGGGGAGTCGGCGGCCTTAATTTATACGATGGGTACGTCCTCAGGTATGGTTAAAAACCTATTGAGTTCGGGTAGAACATTGGCTACACATATGTATGTTTTATCTTCAGAAGGTTTTCACGTTAAAGAAGCTTATGCAACAGGAGCGGTTTTGGTACTGCTGGTCTTAATTATCAACTGGCTATCTACACTCTTAGGCGCTCGATTAGGTTCAGGAGGAAAATAAAATGGCAAACAGATCAAAATTCTCAGTTCAAAATTTAGACTTTTATTACAGTGAGTTTCATGCCTTAAAAAATATTGATATGGAAATAGAAGAAAATTTGGTAACAGCCCTTATCGGACCTTCTGGTTGTGGAAAGTCTACTTTCTTAAAAATTTTAAATAGAATGCAAGATTTGACACCGGGTACACGAGTGGATGGAAAAGTTGCTTTGGATGGCATGGATATTTACGATAAACGGATGGATGTTAATGATTTACGTAAAAGAGTCGGAATGGTTTTCCAACAACCCAACCCTTTTCCAAAGTCTATCTATGACAATATTGCATACGGACCAAGAACTCACGGTATCAAAGATAAAACACAATTAGATCAAATAGTAGAAGAGTCCTTAAAAGGGGCAGCTATTTGGAACGAGGTTAAAGATAAGCTTCATCAAAATGCTACTGCCGTATCTGGTGGTCAGCAGCAAAGAATTTGTATTGCGCGTGCAATTGCCAACCAACCTGAAGTTATTCTAATGGATGAACCGACTTCTGCTTTGGACCCTATTTCAACAAACAAAATCGAAGATTTAGTGAGTGAATTGAAGAAAAAATATACCGTAATTATCGTTACGCACAATATGCAACAGGCCGGACGTATTTCTGATAAAACTGCCTTTTTCTATGAAGGTGTAGTGGTTGAATTCGATGAAACCGAAAAAATCTTCTCGAATCCAGCTAATGATCAAACGCAAGATTATATTTCTGGACGCTTTGGATAGACACTTGAAAGGAGTCAATCATGAGAAATATTTACACAAAGGATTTAGAAGACTTTTCAAATAAGTTATCAGAACAAGCAACAGCAGTCATCGAAAATGTGCATTTAGCTATTAACGCATTCAATAATGACGACACCAGTGCAGCTTCAAAATTAAAAGAAGCAGATCAAGAAATTAACCAATTAGCCAATGAGATTGAAAAAGAAGCTTATCGTTTAATCGCCTTACAACAACCCGTGGCGGAAGATCTACGTTTGATTTTTACAGTAATGAGCATTAGTGTTGACTTAGAAAGAATAGGTGACCATGCTGTTTTAATAGCAAAAAATGTTAATCGAACTAATGAAGATACAGAAAAAATTAAATCCTTAACAGAAATAATAAATAAAATGGCTCAAATGGTTTTTGAAATGATCAATGATGTTCTAGAAGCTTTTTCGGAAAGAGACGCGGTAAAAGCACAAGAGATTGCCGACCGTGACGAATTAGTTGATGCCTGTCTTAAACAACTTTATAATGACTCTGCTTTACGAATGGAAAAGAATAGAGAGTCTGTTAATACAGGAATTAACTATCTAGCAATTGGGAATTCAATTGAAAGAATTGGTGACTATGTCACTAATATTTGTGAGCGAATTGTATATCTTAAAAAAGCAGAGATAGTTGATTTAAATCACTAGTATTTACTCAAACTTAACACTAAATTTACACTAAATTTACAATTTTTATGTATACTATGAATGTGCTAACGTTGAGTGAGTTCGATGTTGGCAATGTAGTTGTGTTGCTGATTTGATAAAATTTAAGGAGATGTAATTAATGAAAAAATCATTAAAAGCTTTACTATTAGTAGCTGTAGCAGGCTTAGGGTTGTCGGTAGTTGTTCCAGCAATGGCTCAAGAAGGGCCAATTAATGTAATTAGTCGTGAAGATGGTTCAGGTACCCGTGGCGCATTTGTTGAAATTGTCGGTGTTGTTGATGAAGATGATAACGACCTAACTACGCAAAATGCTACTGTTCAAAACCAAACATCTGGTGTAATGCAAACAGTTGCTGGAGACCCTTCAGCAATCGGATATATCTCATTAGGATCACTTGATGATTCAGTGAAAGCATTAAAAGTTGATGGTTCTGAAGCGACTCCTGAAGCTATCAAAGCTGGAGACTATCCAATCGCTCGTCCATTTAATGTTGCATGGTCAGCAGAAAAAGAATTATCTGAAGTTGCAAATGACTTTTTAACATTCATTCATTCTCAAGAAGGACAAGCAGTAGTTGAAGAAGAAGGATACATCAGCGTAACACCTGCTGGTGAAGAGTTAGATGAAACTGTAGAAGCAGAAAGTGAAGAAGTAGAATCAGAAGAAGCAGCAGAAACTGAAGAAGTAGAAAGTGAGCTAGCTCCTTATGAAGCAACTGCAGAATTAGAAGGAACTGTTGAAGTTGTTGGATCAACTTCTGTATCTCCTTTAATGGAAAAACTTGCTGAAGCCTATAAAGAATTCCAACCAAACGTTGAAATTAATATTACTTCAAACGGTTCATCTGCAGGTATGGAAGCAGCAATGAATGATACCGCTGACTTAGGTATGGCTTCTCGTGAATTAAAAGATGAGGAAATGGAAGCTTTAAAACACGACGCAATTGCTATCGATGGTATCGCAGTAGTAGTAAATAATGAAAACCCTACTGAAGAAATGACTCTAGAAGCAATCCGTGGAATCTTCTTAGGAGAAATTTCTACTTGGGAAGATACGGTAAAATAATTAAGTGAATAAGTAAATAATCAAGGCGTACCTTGGGTGCGCTCAGACTGAAGACAAAGCCCTCTAAACCACTATTTCTTAGTGAATTAGAGGGCTTTTTTGTGTATAATAAAAAGAAAACGGGTGATTCGTATGATGACAAAAAATGCTGACAGTAAAACCTTTGAAGCACGTAATCAAATGGCATTTTATGCCCTTGAAGAACTGGTACCTCCCAATCATCTTTTGCGGAAAATTGATCATCATATTGATTTTAATTTCATCTATGACTTGGTAGAGGACGTCTATTGTCAAGATAACGGTCGACCAAGTATTGACCCGATAACTTTGATTAAAATCCCTATGATTCAATATCTCTTTGGTATTCCAAGTATGCGCCAAACCATTCAAGAGATTGAAGTGAATGTTGCTTATCGATGGTTTTTAGGGCTTTCTTTAACGGATACTGTGCCACACTTTTCAACCTTCGGTAAAAATTATAAGCGTCGTTTCGAATCTCAAAGTTTAGACGAGCAAATATTTGCCCAAATTTTAAAGCAATGCGTTGAGGCTGGCGTGGTGGATTCAAAGGATATTTTTATCGATGGTAGCCATGTTAAAGCTTGCGCCAATGGCCGAAAGTATACGAATGAAGAAGTGATCGTCCAAGCAAAATGGTTGGCAGAGGAAATGATGGAAGCCGTTCAAGAAGACCGAGCGATTCACGGCAAAAGCTTCTAAAAAATACCGAAAAGGAGCACTTAACAAAATCCCAAACAATCAGTCCTAATGATCCGGAGGCAGGATGGCTCCATAAAGGAGATCATATGCAAGTTTTTGCCTATAACATTCAAACAGCCTGTGATCGTAATGGGTGGGTTTTAGGATATAGTGTCCATCCGGGAAATACACACGATACCCAAGCTTTTCCTTTAATCTTTGAAAAGATTATTCCTTTTAACCCTAAGCATGTCATTGCAGACGCGGGATATAAAACGCCTACTATCGCTCAATTCCTATTCAAACAAGAAATTACACCGGTGTTTCCTTATACACGGCCAAGACGTAAACGGGAGAATAGAAACATTATCTATGACGAATACTATGATTGTTATTTAGATGAAAACGATGTGGTCTATCGCTATACAACTACCAATCGAAAAGGCTATCGAGAGTACAAAGCTTCGAGTCACGACCAGAAGAAATATCAAAATAATCGTGTGATTACCCGACATGTCTGGCAAGAAGCCCTTGAAACATGTGAAGATATAAGACATTCAGATGGCATGCGAGAGCTTTATAAAGAACGTAAGGAATCAGTAGAAAGATTATTTGGCACTGCCAAGGAGCATCATGGCTTTCGATAGATGCATTTAATTGGAAAAGCCTTGATGGAATTTAAAGCAGGGCTCACTTTTGCTTGTATGAACATGAGAAAGTTAGCAAACATATTAGAAATGAGGAGCTAGAAAGGCTTCGTTTTTTTATTTATTAAGGAAATTTGGGCAGAAACAAAGACAAACCCTGTATGAGTCATCCTCAAAGAAGGGTTTGTCTTCAGTCTGGGCGCACCTTGGGTGCGCTTTTTTATTTGCAATCATATGTGGTAAAATGAAAGAAAACAAAGAAGGTGAAAAGTATGGAAATCGAGTTAGAAATCGATCGTCTAATGGGAGAAATAGAGGATTTATTCCAGGGGAAAGTAGATTCTCAGGATATTTTTGTTTTAGGTTGCTCAACATCTGAAATGGCAGGTGGAAAAATTGGGAAGGCATCTCGTCCAGAGTACGGGAAACTATTAGTCAATGCTTTAATCAAAACTACAAGCAAAATGGGACTCTTTCTTGCGGTTCAAGGCTGTGAGCATATTAATCGCAGTCTAGTGATAGAACGTCAAGCTGCTAAAAAGTATGGCTTAGAAATTGTCTCAGTAGTCCCTGCTTTGCATGCGGGAGGAGGAGCAGCCGTAGCGGCCTATCAGTTATTCAAGGATCCAGTCATGGTAGAGCATGTTCAAGCAAGTGCAGGTATAGATATTGGGGATACACATATCGGTATGCATATAAAACATGTTCAAATTCCTGTTCGTTTTAAACACAACCAACTAGGGTTTGCCAGGGTAAATGGACTATCATCGCGGCCAAAATTAATTGGTGGAGAACGCGCAAATTATTAAATGTAGTCCTTAATTATCTTCTTAACATACTGGTCAATTTGATAGTAACGCCCCTTTTTATCAATGGTTTCCTTATCGTCCAAGAGAGCTTCTAAAAGTTCTAAGTTTAAAATCCATTGGCTAAGCTCGTGATGCGATTGTTCTGTAATAAGTAGCACCCAATATTGAAAGGCGAGATAAGTTTTTGAATGATATGTCGATGACAATTCCATCTTAATGAAACCCACGTTCCAAGTAAAAGAGAAGAAACGAGGGCTGTCAAAGGCCAATATTTCTGCTTGTTGTTCATTTTTAATGTGGTCTGTGTAATGCAAATGATTGCTTACCTCAATTTTTTCTGTTAAGGGAAGGCCATGCTATCATTTTGCATGAGTGCTCTATCCGTTAAAAAGGGCCAACCATCTTTTTGTTGATGTTTATACAAGCAAGTAAATTCAATAGAGTAGTTGTTTTCACCAAGATTAATTAAATTTATTTCAGGTAACAAAGGAATCTCCTTTATTTTTTTATATAGTTTAACAAGGAAAGATAGTTACTTGAACAGTAGTTAACAGGTTTTTAGATTATAAAATAGATAGGAGCTCTAGAATGGTTTTATTAAGGAAAAAAATTGGTGTCGTTGTCACAGGTGGAATTGCTGCCTATAAAGCGACTGAATTAGTGCGACAACTTGTTAAAGCTGGGGCAATAGTGCGTGTTATAATGACAAAGTCAGCAAGTGAGTTTATCACTCCGCTAACTCTACAAGTGCTTTCGCGCCATGAAGTTTTGATAGATACTTTTAGTGAAAATGATACTGAACACGTTCAGCACATTGAGTTTGCTGATTGGTGTGATCTTGTAGTGGTGGCCCCAGCAACGGCTAATATTATTGGAAAATTATCCAACGGCATAGCAGATGAAATAGCTTCTACAACACTATTAGCTGTTGCTTGTCCTTGTCTTTTATGTCCGGCGATGAACACAAACATGTATCAGCATCCTGCCACTCAAAGAAACCTAAAACGTCTAAAGAAAGATGGTTACTACTTGTTAGAACCGGATACAGGCTTTTTGGCAGAAGGTTATGAAGGCAAAGGGCGATTACCAGCTATTACTCAGATTGTTGAAAAGCTTGAAAGTATAGCAGCCAAACATTTTTACCCTCAATTATTAGAGAATAAAAAAGTGATTGTAACAGCAGGTGGAACGAGAGAAAGAATCGATCCTGTTCGCTACATTTCCAATGATTCTTCCGGCAAGATGGGATATGCTATGGCTAAAATTGCGAGTTTTTTGGGAGCAGAAGTCTCTTTCATTTCCACTAAAGATCATTTTCCAATGATGGATAATATGGACTTGATTTTAGTGGAATCAGCGCTTCAAATGCAAAAAGAAATCAATGAGCGCTATGCGCAAACGGATTACGTTATTATGGCAGCTGCGGTGAGTGACTTCAGAATGATGGATCAAGCTGAACATAAAATTAAGAAAAAGGATCAAGAGAATGAGAAAATCCTGTGGGAACTTATCGAAAACCCAGATATTTTAGCGGAATTAGGACAAAATAAAAAGCAGCAAGTTTTAGTTGGCTTTGCTGCGGAGACTCAAAATTTAATCGAATATGCTCAAAGAAAGTTAAAGTCAAAAAGAATAGATTGGATTATCGCGAATGATGTTTCTCAGAAAGACATTGGTTTTAATTCAAAAAACAATCAAGTGACTCTTTTAAACGAAAAAGGGCAAGTTGTGAACTTACCTAAAATGGAAAAAATTGATCTAGCAAGAAAAGTTTGGGAAATTATTCTAAATGATCCGATTATTAAAGATTAGAGGAGAATAAATGAAATTAGTAGTTGAAAATCTAACAAGCGGTTATCGCAATGTTCCGGTCATTAATAATGTAAATTTTGAAATTCACTCAGGCGAAATAGTTGGATTAGTTGGTTTAAATGGTGCAGGAAAATCAACGCTCTTGAAAACTATTTTAGGCCTTTTACCTAACCAGTCAGGGCAAGTGCTGATTGACGGCATCTCAATTGCAGAAGACCACCAGAAGTATGCTAGTCAAATTGCTTATATTCCTGAAACGCCTATTTTGTACGAAGAATTAACTTTGAAGGAGCACTTAGAAATGACAGCTCTTGGGTATCAAATTCCGATGAAAACAGTCATGCAAAGAGCCCAACCTCTTTTAAAGAAATTTCGCCTAGAAAAAAAATTAGAGTGGTTCCCCACTCACTTTTCTAAAGGAATGAAGCAAAAAGTAATGATTATTTGTGCTCTAGTTACGGATGCTCAATTATTAATTATTGATGAACCATTCTTAGGATTAGATCCGCTAGCTATTCAACAATTCACAGATTTATTGAAGAAGAGCGCAGTTTCTGGTCGCTCAATTATATTTACAACACACATTTTAGCGATTGCTGAGGACTTATGTGATTCTTTTCTTTTGCTTCAAAAAGGTCAACTTGTAGCTCAAGGAGACTTAAACCAGTTGCAGGCTATCTATAACCTCCAAAAAGCGAACTTAAACGATATCTATATGACCATGACTAAGACAGGTGAAGTTAATGATTAATTTGGATCATTTATTTAATAAAAGAGCTAATCAATTATTGAAGGAAGTTGGGAAATATGGGCGATTAATTTTTAATGATCATTTCTCTATAGTGCTTTTCGTACTGATGGGTTTTCTAGCTTTGACTTATAGAGATCTACTTGAAAGATTAAACCAAGGTTCCTATTTTGCTTTCATATGGATGATTCCTTTGATGATAGCTTTTTTTCTTACAGTAATTTTAAACTTCGGGCACCCTTTATGGTTAAATCATGAGGCTGACCGATCCTATTTATTTCCTAGAGGCGAGGATTGGTTTAAATATTGGCGAAAAGCTTTTATCTACACCTCGCTTTCTCAAGTAAGCCTAGCTCTTTTAATTAGCTTTCTCTTCTATCCGTTAATCTCAATTGTGAGTGATTGGAATCAAAATAATGCTGTTTTCTTCTGTTTTATTTATGCAACTTTGAAATTTTTAGCTGTGATCAATCAATACCTAAATCTTTATTATCAAAATAACAATTTTTTATCTAGAAATTCCGTAAAAACACTCAACTATTTTACTGGATTTTTTATAGCGATAAGCTTTTATTTACCCGATTTCTATCCATTTTTAATGATGTTAGTTGTAAGCGGACTATATTTAATGATTGTATATTGGCGTTATCGTATATTAGCTAAAAACCTTGTCGATTTTGAGTTCATTATTAACCAGTCTCATGCTAATAAATCGCGTTTTTATAAGCTGATTTCTCTATTTGCAGATGTTCCACAAGTAAAAACTCCCATTAAGGAACGGAAATGGTTGTATCCTTTGATGAACTTGATTCAAGGGAAAAAGGCTAATCGATATAGCTATTTCTTTGCTCGAATGATTACTCGACATGAAGGTTATTCAGGTATATGGCTTCGTATTACAGTGTTTATTCTGATTATCATTTTCTTATTGCCTGATAATTGGTTGGCTTTAACCTTAATAGGGGGAATTGGTTTTTGGCTCGCGCTTATTCAAATTTTGCCGATTTACTTACTAGGGAATAATTTGCCTTTTCAATTACTTTATCCTACTCAAGATTTACATTTGAAAAAGAATGCTTTTCAGAGGATGTTAGCTTCAATTTTGGTAATGATGATGCTTGCTTTTTGTTTAGGAATGCTAGTTAAAGTGGGTTTATCCTTAACACTACTGTGGGTTTCGTGTGCTTGGTTAATACTAATTTTAGCTATAATTCACTTTTATGTCCCTATTTGGTTAAAGAAATTAAAAAAGAAGTCCGATAAAAGAAAGCCTCTTTAAAGTAAGAAAGAATTTCTTTGATTGAAAACGAATTCTTTGTTAAAATTAATACAAATACTTATTAAGAAAGCAGGATGAATGATGTCAGTAAATGAAGAATATCTTAAACGTCTAACAGAAGTTAACGGGATCGGTGGCAATGAACGTTATGTTCGCGAATTGTTTAAAGAAGAAACTAAAGACCAAGCAGAAGAATATCTGCAAGATGGTTTGGGTGGTATTTTTGCTAAGCATACAGGCAATGCGGATGGACCACGCGTTATGTTAGCTGCTCACCTAGACGAAGTTGGCTTTATGGTTAAAGAAATCACCGATGAAGGATTTCTTAAGTTCGTTACCATTGGTGGTTGGTGGAGTCAAGTTGTCTTAGCACAACAAGTAACAGTAACTACAAGAGAAGGTAAGACATTCCATGGTGTTACAGGATCTAAACCTCCACATGTACTAACTGCAGAAGCTCGTAAAAAGCCAATGGAATTTAAAGATATCTTTATTGACCTAGGTGCTTCTTCTAAAGATGAAGTCATGGAATGGGGTATTCGCCCTGGCGATATGATCACTCCGTACATCGAAACACGTCGTATGAATGGCACTAAATTCCTTTTAGGTAAAGCTTGGGATAACCGTATCGGTATAGCTGTTGCAATTGATGTATTGAAGAATTTAGCTAAAGAAGGACATGAAACGGTTCTATTCTCTGGGGCTAATGTTCAAGAAGAAGTTGGTCTACGCGGAGCTAGAGTTGCTGCACATATGCTTAATCCTGATATTTCATTTGCTCTAGATACTGGTACAGCGGGTGACACACCTGGTATGACTAAAGATGAATCTGCAAGTAAATTAGGAAAGGGACCTCAAATCATTGTTTATGATAGCTCAATGATAGCTCACCGTGGCTTACGTGAATTTGTAGTAGAAGTGGCTGATAGAGAGAACATTCCTTATCAATTCGAATTTATTCCTGGTGGTGGAACCGATGCTGGTTCACAACACCTAGCATTAAATGGTATTCCTTCTATTGCGATTACTGTTCCAGTTCGCTACTTACATTCACATACTTCTGTTATTCACGAAGATGACTACTTAAATATGGTCAAATTAGTAACAGCAGTAGTGAAAGAGTTGAATGCAGAGACAATCAAGCAAATTAAAGATAACGCATAAAAATTAACTTTATTAATCCCCTTAAGCATCAGAAGTTTGATACCTAAGGGGGTTTAATTCATTAATTCAGTTCAGGAAATAAGGCTTCAAGCGCTCGTTCAGCTAGGGGTTGTGAATGTCCGATAGCAGGAAAAAGGTGCAAACTCATCATTGGATTGTAGTTAGCCTCTAGCACAGCGTAAGAATTGGAGTTAGATAGAGGCTCTTGATAGTTCTTGATAATGATATCTACTCCACAGAAAGTGGATTTCATAGCTGCAGCTGTTCTTTCAGCAATTTTAATAAAATCTGAATGAACTTGATCGGTTCGATCGATGGCAATTCCTCCGGAAGAAACATTAGAATTTTTTCTTAAGTAGACTTTTTTACCATTAACGGGAATTGATTGCAGAGAATAGTTTTGTTCAGCAAGAGTTATTCTTTCTATTTCACCTTTTTCTAATAAGGTAAGAGGAGCTAGATGTCTAGGCCCTCTGAATGGATGGTTATTTTCGAGATCGATTAACTGTTCAACAGTGTGCTGGCCATCGCCAATAATATGAGCGGCTTGTCTTTCACAAACTGCTAAAACTTTTTGATTTTGCACATAAAATCTTAATTCAATCCCTTCAATAAATTCTTCAACTAATACCGTATGATCGTGTTTGAAAGCTTCCTTCATAGCTTTTGTATAGGTTTCTTTTTCTGGAAAATTTTCGAAGATAGTAATTCCCAAACCATAGTTAGTATTTTGCGGTTTAATTACGATTGCAGATTTGTCTAATAGAGAATAATAATTGATTGCTTGATCTAAATCATTGAATTTTCTCCCTTTAGGTGTTTGAATTTTTTCTCTATCAAGAACCAATTTAGTAGCTGATTTGTTATCCATTAAGAAGTATGAAACCTGGCTGTCTAAGGAAGTCATATTAGCACTTTTGATTAATTCTGTATGCTCATTGAATTGAAGCTCAATTAAGTTATCTTCAATATCAACGATGGTAACTTGAATACCAAGCTCTATCGCTTTTTTTATTAAGGCTTGTGTCGAAAGTTCTAACTTCTCAAAACCATGAAGGAGATATTTGTTTTTTAAAGACTGTCTTTGAAAAATTTGGCTAAGTTTAAGCAAGCCCTGGGAAAGGTCTTTAAAGTCGGTATATTGACTAGTGATTTGGCCTGCAAGCGTTTGGGAGGGTTGCTCTATTTGCATAAACTTTTTAGCAACAAGCTGACCTAAATAAGAGTCGGGATAGTAATGAGCATCTAGGTTTTCTGCAACAGTTTGTAAGGTATATGAGAAAGACTTAATAAGTTCTTTATTGATTAATGGATCGATAGGGTTAGATTCTGCTGTATTTTGGTTACGTTCATTGGCTAGATTAATTTCTTCTTCGCTAATTGACTGTTGGTGAAGAAGAAGAGCAAGAATCCATACTTTTACAAAATCGAGGTCTTCCAAACTGATTCCAAATGGTTGAAAAGGATTAAGATCAAAATTTCTAAATTCTAAATAAGAAATGCCCTCCTTGAGCATTGCGCGATTAGGTTTAGCCCCCCGCATTCTAACATCTCGGTAGAGCTCCTTCTCAAAATGTAGAATCCCCTGAAAAATGAGATCTTCAATATCTGTGACATATGTTTGAAAATTATTATAGGAAACTGAAACGTTTTTACTATTCCTGTAGCCATAGCGACTTTGGCGAACTGATTTCATAACTGTTTTGTGGGGTTTGCCGTATAAAACAGTCTCGTAATCATCTGAAAAATAAGGGGTGGCCCCTAAAAGATAAGTTAATACCCAGCGGTAGTAAAGATATTTACGTGTCAAGTCCATGTAAACCTTATTTCGATTGGAGATATATTTTGATTTTGAGGAATTCAGTTTTTGATTTAAAAGCTGATCATTAATTTGAAAGTTATAATGGATGCCTGATAGTAGTTGAACTTTTTTGCCGTAGTATGAAATAAGATATTTACGATAATTATAGTCATCTTTATTATCTAATTCAGCGCTTCGAATTTGATTAATATTAGATAATTGAGGTGGCATACTATAAGGCCAAAGCATTTCTGCTGGCTTCGAATTTGAAATTCTATGCTGTGTTATCTGGTGAAGACCAGCTAACCAATTGATTACCTCTTCATTAGTAGAAAAGGGTGGAGTAATTAACTCTAATTGACTTTCAGAAAAATCAGTTTGAAGATAAGGGTGGAAGGAACGGTTTCCCCAATCATGAGGATGGTCACTCTCACTAATTGATCCGTTGAAATTGATTCGAACGGTTTCTCGTTCGAGCCCCACGGTCGATTCCCAAAGTAATGGCAAATCTTCGATTGTAAACTCAATAATTTTATTCATAAGAAAGCTCCTCTTATATGAAGTAATTAATATTATAACAAAGTGATAAGAAAAAAGGTGAAAAAAATTTGAAAAGCCCTTGACTTAAGAAGACAACCCATGTTATATTATTTCTTGTCGTCACGAACGACCGAAACGAAAGAAAAAAAGTTAAAAAAACTTTTTAAAAAGGTTTGACAAAAAGTCTAACCCATGCTAGTATATAGAAGTTGTCACTTATGGCAGCGAAGCTCATTGAAAACTGAACAAAGACA
>NZ_JBNUPJ010000018.1:0-39259 GCF_050409485.1 Facklamia sp. P12945 | reverse complement strand
ATATCAATAAACTGGTGTTATATATCCAAGAACAAGAAAAAATAAAGACCCGAGACAAAATGCGTGGACATTTTATCTCGGGTCTTATTTTAAAAGTTATAGCAAAAATGGACTTATGATACAGCCCCTCCAATGAATTATTATTCTGCTTCAGCTTTTTCGTTTGATTCAACTTTCTTATCTTTACTATCCTCTTTGTGGATTGAATAAGTAATGATTACCGGAGTCCCTTCTTCTGGTAAAATCTCACCATTTCCTGAAAACGCTACTTCCCCTCTTTTTTCAACGGCCCCGTAGGTATAAGTAGCATTTGAAATAAGTCCGACTGGGCATGAATCTAAACAAGTGATACAACCTGTATGTTTATCATGGGCACGCCCTTTATTTCCACCAAAGCGGAATTCAAAGTCATTGCCATTAGAATCAATAATTGTTTCACTTAGGTTGTATTCTTTTTCAGCACCTTCCCAAGTTACTTTAATATCCATTAAATCCCCTGCAACATGCGTTTCTTCCGCATTTTCAGCCGTCATATTATCGCCTGGTTCTGCCCCGATTTCTATTAAAGCTTCATAGAATTTATTTTGATTAGCAGTTGTTCCGAATACCGATTTTCCACCAAAATTACCATCATCGAAGACCACGGCATGACGGGTAGATGTTTCTAAGTATTTTCCATTTACGTAAGCATATATCGAAATGGTGCCTGCTTCCTTATCGACCACCATCGGGTTTTCCTCTGTCGGTAAATTTGCAGGAGCATCTTCCTTTGCAAGTGTTGGGACAGATAAAGATAAAACGGTAACGAAGGCAAAGACAAGTGTCATTAATTTTTTAATCATTTTGTTCATATTATTCATCCTTTCAAAATTAAACTTGCTGACTTTTTAGCTTTCGATCTTTCAACCAAAAGTAAATCATTAAAAGAGTCATGACTATCATCAAAATTAAAGTAATCATTTTAATTTGACCTATCTTCATATCTAAAAAAAACATATCGCGAACATTATAATAAAAAATATTAGGTGATTTAACAAGCATTAAAGTAACGACACTAATAAGTCCTAGGAAGTAAGTTATTGGTTTTATCTTGAACAAAAAACTTACCATGATAAATAGAACAAAAACTATCCAACACAAAACCCAAGTATGCACTCGCATTTCTAACCATACCCAATATGACATTAAAGCGCTTGCTAGAAGAGCAAAAATAAACCCTGAGCAAATTGCTATTAGTAAATTATGCCATTTGAACATCCAAAAACCTCCTTTGCTATTTAATCTTCCAATTTAACATTTAGCCAGCGCTGAAATAAATTCTTTCGTATTTGATCTGCCTTTTTAACAACAGGGGTATTAATTAAAGCTTTTTTTAAAGGTCTAGAGCTTGAGTAAGGACTGAAATCAAAATCTTCCGCTATTAAAGAACCCATTGAGAGACTATTAACAGAAACATTAAAAGAAGTCCATTGATCCTCAAATAATTCAGGATTTACTAAATAGACCGCTGCTAATGAATCCCAATTATAAAAGCCTTTAATACCATACTCATCTTCATTATCGACAAACCAAGGTTCTGCATAGTTTTGAATTAAATGAGCAATGGCCGATTGTTGGTTAGAAAAAGCTTCTTCATATTCTGATCGAGTAAATAAAAGATCTAAACAGTGATTAGCTGTTAAAATAGAAACATTTCTTCCCTTAGTTAAAACGGTAAAAGCAGCCTGCGGATCAATGGAAAAGTTCATTTCTCGCATTTCTTGCTTGTCAAAGATCAACGGCTGAGTAATCCCACCCATTAAGACAAGTTGTTTAACTTTTTTGAAGAAATTACTGTCTCTTAGATAGGCCCCTTGCAAGTTGGTCATTGAACCGACTGCAATAATGATTAACTCATCTTTATATTTATTAGCCAAATCTACCAATAGCTGGCTTGCTGGTGTTAAATAATCAGCTGTTTCACTTGCACCTTTTGCATAAGGAATTGAATGAAGGCCAAGTTTGCTTATTAATTGACGGGTCGATTGGTCTACTTGCTCAATGGTCGAATTCCCAAATGTCGAAGTGATACCCACTATAGCGACTTCTGGACTCCCTAATAAATACATCAGCGCCAAACCATCATCAATGTCGCGATTGGGTGTGAAAAAAGTATTATCAAAATCAATTAAAACTTTCATTATCCCTTATTCCTCCTCATCTACTTCAAGCTTTTGGGCTACTTCTGGATTTTTCTTCTTAATAAATTTCCCTAAAAAGGCTGTGCCGAATACTAGTAAAGCCACTAATATTATTGATAGTGAAAAAGAGGCATCACTAGGTTCTAAAGCCTTATCGCCAACATTTACAAAAATAAATGTCCCCGGCAAAATGCATATGAGAGAAATCCAAAGATAGTCCCAGAATGAGATATCCGTTAAGCCAAAAGCATAGTTTTCAACATTATAGGGAATTACAGGCATAATTCGAGCCAATGCAAGAACTAACTTTAAATGTTGGTTATCGGTGGTCAATATCCCTTTGGAACTAGGATATCTTTTAAATAAAAATTTTTGTGCCGGTTGCCTAAATAAATAGCGCGAAATTAAAAACATGAAAGTTAGATTCAAAGCCGCACCTATAAAAGTCAAGATGGAGCCTAACCATAATCCAAATCCCATACCTCCAGCAAAAGCTAGGAAAGGAACAGGGAAAAACCCCATCGGTAAGAAAACCCAAAGTAATACATAAATCCATTTTGCAGAAGACCCTGATTGTAAGATTATTTCTCGTACACGCTCGGTTGAAAAATTTAAGGTCAGCCAGATAGTTAAAGCTACTAAAGCAATCACTAAGCAAACCTTAAACCATTTACTTAGCTGCTTTTTTTGCATGGCGTTCATTATAAATCGATTTAACAATATAAATGACAATTGTTACAGCAAATAGTGACATTAATCCAATAAATAATTGTTTACCGCCACCACCGAAGTTTTGTCCAATATAAGAATAAACAAGAGTAGCCGGTAATTGACCGATTCCGGTTGCTAAAAAGAATGGCCAGAATTTCATAGAAGTTAAACCAGCTGCATAAGAGACTAGGTCAAAACTAACAAATGGTAATAAACGGCAAACTACAATGGTGTACTTTCCATATTTTTCAAAAAACACATCTAAAGATTTTAAGGCTGTTTTACTGGTAATCTTGGCAACTGCGTCGCGTCCCAAAATTTTAGCAATGTAAAAGCATAAGGTCGCTCCAGCCATTGAAGATGTCCAAGACAATACCGCTCCCCAAAACCATCCAAAAATGGCAGCATTAGATAGAGTGATTAAGAAAGCAGGAATGGGTGAAAGAATCGATTGCAAAATCATCAAGAAAAAGGAAACACCAGCAGCAACATTTCCGTAAGAACGAATATAAGCAATTGTCTCTTCTAAATTAACTGCTTTCATGGCTGAAATAGACTCGTTAATAAATGACTGCACCGAGGGAATAAAGAGATAAGATAAAAGTGATAATACAAGTACAACAATCACTGCCAATTTATTTTTTTTCATAAGAACCTCCTAAATATTAAACTCCACCACCATCAAAATTTTACATTTTTATAACAATTCCTCGATTTGCTCTAGTAATTGCTTTTCATTGATTAGGCCAATATGATGGTATACTACCTCTCCTTCTTCATTTATAAAAATAGTAGCGGGCAAAAAGGTAGCTTGTAGGGACATCATGGTTGAAAAGTTAACATCATAGAATACAGGAAGAGTCAAATTAAGGTCTTCTAAATATTCATTCACTGCTTCTTTAGTTTCGCCAGGTTGCGAATTAGTGGCATTGATCATATAAAAATCAATATCTTCTTGGTAATCTTCCCAAGCCGTTTGAAAATAAGGCATTTCTTTTTTGCATGGTGGACACCAAGTTGCCCAAACATTAACAACCATAGGTCGACCAAAATTTTCAGATAAAGTCATTGATTTATCTACTTGATCTTTAATCCTTACACTATCTACATTAAGATGACCATATCGATCTTGTTTTTCTTCATTTGTGCTATTAAGCTGACTACTTTCTTCCCTTGAAGTTTGAAGAGATACTTCTTTTCCTTCAATAACCTCTTCGCTTGTTTTGTTAAATGTTAAATCGATCTCATTGACAGTTTCCTGAATTGTTTCTTTTTTATCGATAGATAAACTTTGATCTTGAACTTTGTTATAAATAAAGCCCCCCAGACCTATAATAACGATTAAAAGCAAACCATACGTTAATAACTTTTTCATTGTATTCCTCCTAGACTAGTTGTAGTAAAAGCGTTTCTAAGATGCCTGATATTGTTAATAAACCGAAAAGGATTAAAAACCAGCCTGAAGATAGATTGACTAAGTGATAATGTTCCTTGATAAATGTAAGGACTTTTTTACTTTCATCTACCAATAATGCAGACAGAATGAAAGGAATACCTAAACCTAAACAATAGCTAATTATAAGCAAAAATGAAGTCCAGCTAGTAGCGACACTGGCTATATAAGTTAATGCAGAAGCCAAAAATGTTCCAACACATGGCGACCAAGAAATGGCAAAGACTAGACCAAATAAATAAGGATTGGCCACATAGGAACCTCGCGAATGAGGCCTTAACTTAGTCATTAGCTTTTGACCATTAAGATAATCGACACCCATAATAATCATAATGCTTCCTGCGATAAAGTTAACGACTTGTCGGTGCATCATAAAAAAGGATCCTACAGTGGACACAAAAAGACTTAATAAGATAAATATCGTAGAAAATCCTAACATAAATAAAATTGCTTTAATGAGGGTTTGTTTAGTAGAGCTCTCCCCTTCACTGCCTGCAAAGAATGCAATATAAAGTGGAAGCATTGGCAGTAAGCAAGGAGAGACAAAAGTCATTAATCCCTCGATAAATAATAATAGATAGTCCATATTTTTAAGCTCCTTTCTCACAAAGATTATCATGCCATTGGAGTCATTCAACTAAAAGTAATCACGCTAGTATAAATAAATTAATTATTTGAAAGTAAGCCGCTATTCGCATTATGTGATTGAATAATTAAGCTTTTTTAAAAGGTCTTATCTCCTCTGCCCCACCTGATACAGCAAAATCTAAGAATTGATCCATAACTTGCCAATGCTTAATAGAATCATTCGCCTCTCCAAAAGTTAAACCTAAAGGAAAATCAATGGTAAACATTCTAGGTGGTCTCGATTTGGCTGCCACTTTAGGTAAGTGCATAATTGAAGCGGTACGGATCCCTTGCTTTTCTACTTCTCTTTGGATTAGCCCAACGGACTGATGGCAAATATATCAGCCAGGAGAAAGGAGTACCAAATCTACTTGATCTTCAACTAACTGACGGGCAATCGCAGGTGCTGTTTCATCAATTAGTAAATTTACTTTTGGTATATAACCCATTAGGCCATAATGGCGCGGTGCAACAGAGCCGATTTTGCCCTTTGTTGCCATCTCTTGAAGCATCTGTATGGGAAAGACACAGTTTAAATCTTCATCTGCCGGTCCATGATCATAATGATCATGAGTAATCATAATATTTTCCACCCGACTATCCCCAGGAATCATTCGGAAAGTATGATCTCCCTTAATATTAAAAGGGGCATCGCTTTTCAAATGGGTTCCTGCTGTTGTGATAAATGCTACCCTACACTCTGAAAGAGGCTTAGTTAATTCAACATTAGAGGGGGCTTCATCGATGGTAACCACCATTCTTTTGGCTATGGCTGCAATGATATTTTCTTTAATACTTCTCTTTTTCATTCGAATCCCCTTCTATGAATAATAGACTTGAGTGATTGCTTTCATTGAGTAACCCTTACGAAATAGATACTGGCAATATTGCATCTTAAGAAGTGTTCTAAAGACACCTTTTTCTTTAAAACGACGGTCCGAGGTATAAATGAACTGATCTGCTACAACTAATTCTTCACCCTTAGCCTTGTTTCGTAAAAATAAATCATAGTCTTCCATTAAAGATAAAGCATGAAAACCTCCTAGTTCCCAATAGTAATCTTTTGTCATAAAAATCCCTTGATCACCGAAAGCTATCTGTCGATGTTTAAGTCGCCAATTTGATCCATAAGCAATCGCTCTTAGCCATAAATTATCTGTTTGAAAGTCTAATGGAAAAGCTCCAATCTTTCCTTTCAGCAGACTACTCAGGATGACCTTTTTAGGAGAACGTTTAAAGTAGCTATCTGCATGTAAGAATAAAAGATAGTCTCCTTTGGCCTTTTTAGCCCCTACAGCTAATTGACTACCACGACCCTTTGGACCATTCAGGACTTTATATTGATTTTCGCTAATAAATTCTTGAGTTCCATCTTCACTACCACCATCTACAAACAGAATTTCAATTTCTTCGTCCTTTAAATGCTGTAGATGCTTTAAAGTTTGAGGTAAAATTTTTCTTTCGTTATAAACTGGAATAATCACACTGATCAAATAATTCATAAGGTAATATCCTCCAACTTTTCAATATAAGCTTTAATTTCTTGTAAGAAAACAGGGCTAATAAAGCGGGAGATGGTTTCAAAAGAGTGGTCATTTGACTTAACTTTTTGTGCTTCTAAATATTGAACATAAGCCATCGAACACCAAGTGACTCCTCTTAAACAAGTAAAATGAAGATATTGTTTAAGCTTATCTTTATTAATTTTCACCTGGGAGGACTTATCATACTCTTTAATGAAAGCGGAGATTTGCTCATATGAAAGTAAGTGGTCTGTTTTCCATAATGTGGTTGTGGGAGCTAGAAAATGAGCGATATCTTGTTCCCTCTCACCAACCAAAGGCTTCTCCCAGTCAATTAAATAGGAATCACCTTTAGAATTAATCAAAAAATTGTGTGAATTAAGTTCTGTATTAATAACGCAAGGATTGCTTAATTTATTATTGAACGAATATTTTTTCAGACCTGCCATCAATGCATCGATTAGATCAATAACCTCAAGATCTCTGCCCTTCCATTTTTGATAATGACTATACATGTCAACAAATTCCTGATACATCAGTTGGAAGGGATTATTAGCCTTAATAAGATGAGGAATGGTCTGGCTATCTACACTATGGATTCTAGCCAAAATATTAGCAGCTTTGGATAAGTCCTTTTGATAGTCTAAGGGATGACCGGGGAGGTATTCTTCAATTAAATAACCCTTACCTAACAACTTAGTATGAGGCTGGCATTGATATACCTTCGGCACAACCCCTGAAGAAGCCAAACCCTTCAGTGCTAAGTATTCATATTCAATTTGATTGTCTAAATTCATTTGCGAACCTAAAGCAATCCTAAAAATCTTTCTGCCCTTATCAATTAGAAAGTTGGCATTATATTCCCCCTGATTAAAATAAACTGCATCTGGATCTCCTGATAGATAACGCACCACATCTTCCCGCGTGTCTAGGTCACGAATGGTTTCTGTCAACGCATAGGAAAGTTTTGCTGCAGAAACTTTATTGATCGTCCTTTGGCATACTTCATCGTGTGAATAATTCTCTAAATCAAAAAGAGACTTAGAGAACAAACGGCTGGCTATAATGCCATAACCTCCATCTAAGGTAGGAGCTAAAACAACATCTTCAGTGTCTAGCATGTCAATCATTTGCTCAACCAAAGATTGCTTGATGTCAACTAGATCACAGCCTAATAAAAGAACTTTATCATAGCCACGGTTAAAAATTTGCTGCATGGCTCGCGACATTCGTTCTCCTAAATGAGCTGTTTCAAGCTGGCCGAATATCTTATCACTATCAATAGCTAAGTATTTTTGAATGGCTAATTTTTGATCAGCAGGTGCTACAAAAAGAAAGATGTCTGCATCCACCTTACAAATTTCTTTGTAAGTTTGTTGTAAAAGGTGAATCGATAGATGGTGAATATCTTCCTTAGGTAAAAACCCTTGTAATCTAGTTTTGTTATATCCAATTAAAGGTAATTTGACAAAATAAATAATTGCAGTCGACATTATATGGCTCCTATCTTAATTTCGCATTCTTTAGTCTGAGGATGGAATAAAAAAATTAATAAACAACCTATCAAATTTCCAACTCCTAAAAGTGGTAATCCTACTAGGAAATACGGATACATAATTAAAAGACTTTTATCTGTAAAAAAGCTCATAATAATTAGTTCAGACAGAGAAACGATCAACAGTATCGCCCAATGTGTTTTCCAAGAAAATTGATAACAAAATTGAATCCAGCTTTTAGTTTTAAATAGAGCAATAATAGCAATTAAAATAATGAAAATAGCTACAACATACCAAATCCAATGATAGTTTTCAGCAAACCAAAACTGATTAAATTGAAATTCTCGATAATACACATGGCGATAGAGTCCTATCCGCTTACTAGCATATTCATTCACAAAAAAACCACCTGTGACTATTAATATTTCAATCGCCCAATATATTTTACTTAACATTTTGGACCTCCTCTTATAACCTTGCTCATTATAGCATACAGCTACTTTTTTTGAATGAATGTTTTATTGATATTACTAATAAATAGCCCGTATTTATTTAATAAGTCTATTTGTGATTAGATGACCATTTTAATAAAATAAAGACATCAAAATAAAGGAGTGGGTATAATGCAAAAAACACTTTTAAAATCTTTAAAACTTATTGTCACTTTTGTAGCAGTTTTTGCTTTGGGTCTTTCGAACGTTTACGCCCAAGCTGAGATAATGACAGGCGAAGAACTTGAAAAAATCCAACTAGATAAAAAGAAAAAGGAAAAATATTTGGTAATTGATGTCCGACCTGAAGAAGACTATGCAGAAGGACATCTTTCACATGCCATTAATATCCCTTTAGATCAATTAGAAGAACAATTAGAACGATTAGAAGACTACCAAAAGATGCCAATTATTGTTTATTGCAACACAGGTAATAAGTCTGCAGAAGCTGCTAATCTTTTAATCGATAATGGCTTTGAAGATGTTAAAGATGCTGTAGGGGTTAAAGACTTTGAATATACTTTAGTAACTTATGAATCTATCTTGCCAGATACCTTCATTGAAGCAGCCGAAGCAGGCAAAACCATTTTCATTGATGCACGTGATCTTAAAGACTTTGAAAAAGCAAGTGTAGAAGGAGCCATTCATGCTTCAGTTGATAAGCCAGAAACTGTTTTAGAACAATTACCTGAAGACAAAGAAGTTGAAATTATTACTTTCTGTTATTCTGGTAATAAATCCGCTCAAATAGCTAACTTCTTAACCGAAAAGGGCTATACTAATGTCAAGAATTCTCTAGATGGTACAAAAGAAAATAAAAAAATTCCAATTATTGAAAAAGCTTCATAAACGATTGTAAGCAAAAAGCCCAACTTATAATTGGGCTTTTTCTATTTAAATCTATCATTCAAAACTAATAATATCTGCATGATTAACATAAAGCCAATATTTTTCGCCTACTTTATAATCTTTTAATGACTGGTGCAAGACATTGACACTCCATTGTTCACTTGAATTGATTAATTGAAATTTTAAATCTACATACTCTGGGTATTCAAAAAAATGGGTTAGTTTAGCAGGGAAAATGAGACTGGAAGAGGAAAATAAACGTTCTGTCTTAACTTCCACACGAATTGGTCTGACAAAAATTTCTTTGCCAATATAGTCTTTTAATTTAACATTAAAATCCATCTCTAACCAGTCTTTTCTACTTTCTTCAATAACTTTTAAACGGTTCAACACTCCAAAGAAACTACCCACATATTCATTTTTAGGATGATCAAAGACATTTTTAGGATAATCCACTTGCACTAAATTACCCTCATGCAGAAAAGCGATACGATCAGCAAATTGTACCGCTTCTCGCTTATCATGTGTCACTAAGATGGTTACCAGCCCTTTTTTAACATGTAAGTTATGTACTAACTGGCCCATCTCCCTTCTAAGAGGCTCATCGAGTCCGGAAAAAGGCTCATCCAACAAAAGAACCTGAGGTTCATTGGCTAAGGCTCTTGCGAGTGCTACCCTTTGTTGTTGACCACCTGATAGTTTATGGATGGAAGAAGCTTGTAAACCAGGTAAATGCACATCATTCAATAAAGATGCTACCCGCTCATCGATCTCTTTAGCTTTCATTTTCTTTAACCTCATTGGAAAAGCAATATTTTCTTTAACGTTATAATGCGGAAAAAGTCTTAAATCTTGAAAAACCACCGAAACTGGACGGGAATGACTTGGTTCTTTCATAATAGAAGTTTGATTAAGTAAAATATCTCCCTCAGCATTTTCAATTAGTCCAGCTAGTGTTTTCAAAAAAGTAGTTTTTCCAGATCCAGAAGGCCCAAGTAAAGCTAAATACTCTCCCTTTTTAACTTCAAGATTAAGATCTTTTAAGACTTTGTTATGACCCAAACTCACTGATATATTTCTAATGATTAAAGACACGGTTCACCTCCTAATAATAGTCGAATTTTTCATATTTACTTTGATATAAATTGGAAAGCCAAGAGAGTAGTCCCATAACTAAAAAGCTAATAATTAAAAAGAACAAAGCGTATATGCTAGCAATTGTACGATCGTTTCTTTGTAAATAAGGAAAAATAATTACTGATAGGGTTTGAATCTTCCCCCCACCTATCATTAAAGTCAGGAAATACTGACTAAAAGAAACAATGAATGACGTAGCCAAACTGGTCGCAAGAACAGGGAGCAGCAGTGGAAAAGTTATTTTCCAGAATGCTTTCAACTTATTTGCTCCTAATACCCATGCTTGCTCTTCTAAATGAAGGCCAACCGCATGGTAGGCATCAATCACTAAGTATGAAGCATAGGGTAAGGAATAAATCAAATGGGCTAATATCACGCCCCAAAGCTTATTAGCCCAGCCCCATTCAAACATTTTTTGATGAATACCTGTAGCAAAAACAATCACAGGAATTAGAAAAGGTAGGGCGATAGTCAACTGAATAAAATTCTTAAAGAAGCCTTTAGCCATTACCGTCGCTCTAGCAGTCATTAAGGCAATCAAAGATGACAGCATGGCTACACATGACGAAATAAATACTGAAGATAGTATAAGTGTTAGTAATTGATTAGGTTGCCGTACCAGATTTTCAAACCCTCTTAGGGACAAATTGTGCGGGATCAAATGAGGCCATGGCCAGCGAGCAGTAAATGCCCAGATTAATAAAATACTAATTGGCAAAAAAATAACTATAAATATTAAGAAATGAATAGTCTTACGATACATCTCGACCCACCTTTTCTTCACTGAATAGTTGTTTCTTTAGTTGTGGATAAAATGCTATCAGATAAATTACTACAACGGCTATCAAACTAATGAGTATTAAAATTCCATTATATGCCATTGCCAAAGGACGTTGGCTTAAATCAGGATGCATATATGCTTGATAAGCTGCAATTGGTAATGCCTTAGGTAAAGTTGGTCCTAATAAAGCTGCTAGCTCGTAGGAACCAAAAGCGTACATAAATATAATGAAAAAGGCAGCTAAGATTGTGTTTTTTGATAAGGGTAGCACAATCTTAATAAAACTTTGTAAGCGACTGGCTCCAAGCGTCTGTGCAGCTTCGCCAAGTTTATTATTGATTGAACTTATTATAGGATAACAATAAAATAAAACAAAAGGAATTTCTTTCCACATAAAAGAAAAAATAATGCCCCAACCATTTGGTTGAAACATTAATGCATCAAACCAAGCTTGGGCATTTGAAATTCCCATTGCAAATAAAATTCGTGCAAATATTCCGGTTCGTCCAAACAGTTGTAAAGTAAACAGTGCGACCACTAAATGAGGAACAATTATAGGAATTTTTACTAGCGTCTGTTGCCATCTACTTAATTTTTCTTGAACAAGCCAAAAGTAAGCCCAAGCTAGACCCATAATCGTTGAAAGAAAAGCTGAATAAAAAGCAATTTTCAATGAAAAAAACACTGATTGCTTAAATTGTTTATCATTTAATAAATCTTGATAGTAAGTCAGACTGAACTCATTTAAATTTAAAGAAGGAATGTATCCAAAAGACTGCACTATTCCAATCATTACACCTAACAGTAAAAACAAACTTAAAATGAACTGAGGCATAAATAAGAGAACTGCATAAAAACGCTTCTTCTTCGTAAGCTCCATTTTATTTTCCTGCCACTTCATCTAGCCAAATTTCTTCGATCAAAGGCACTAATTGTGCGGGCATTTCTGGCAGTCGCTTAGATAAAAGTTGTTCTTGTGGTATTATCCCCTCGCCAATTTCTACTTCCTCAAAGTCTGCTTTTAATTGATCATTTAATTTATCATTATCGATTACCGGAATTAGACCGAGGTGTTCGTATTTTGATAATTGCATTTCTGGCGATAGCATTTCATTTATTGCTACCATAGCGGCTGCTTTGTGTGATGCATTTTTACCAATTGCTATAAAGTTAGTATTACCTATTGTGCCCTTTTCAAAAACAAATGATTGGGCAGTCGATGGATACATTCCCTGTTCAATTGATCGAGCAATTTCATAAGCGTTATAGTTGATATGAAAAGCAACTTCTCCATCCATAAATAAATTGTTTAAGGCAGGACCATCGCTTGGATAAGTTTTCCCCTCACTCCATAAATAAGGAGCCAATTCATTTAAGTAATCCAAAGCCGGTTGAATGAGAACTTTCAGCTCTTCTTTATCTGTTTCCATCTTTTGAAATTCTTGATAATCAACAAATTCATAGATAATATTCCGAACAAAAGCGGAACCGGTAAAATCTGGCAATGCCGGATAAGTAAAGCTTCCAGGATTTTCTTTTACGTATGCTAACAAGGATTCAGCATCTGTAGGAGTTTCTTTAGTTACTTCTGAATCTTTAATTAAAACAAGCTGAGATTTTGAGTAAGGAGCTTCAAAACCTTCAATTGGATAGCCAAAATCCTGATTGTTTTCTATATCTTCTATATCTAGAAATTCTTGATAATTTGGTAAAATTTCTGTGAATGGACCATATAAGAGTTCATTTTCTCGAGCAGATTTAAAATTCTCGCCATTGATCCAAATCATATCCATTTCACTTTCGCTAGTTTGAGCTTGCTTCTCACTCACTAATTGACTCAAAATTTGATCGATATCCATCGGAATACGGTTTAACGTAATATCATATTTTTCTTTAAGTCTTGGTCCATATACTTCATCTAACCACTGGTTAAGCTTTTCATCGCCGCCCCATCCATAAAAATTAACTTCACTTCCTTTTGCTTGCTCTACTATTTCTTCAAAAGATAAGTTGTTTAATGGGCCTCCCTCATTGGCAAAAACATATGTAGTATTGACTATTAAACTGGTTATAACAGCTAAACTTAATAATTTTAGAATTTTTTTCATTAATATTCTCCTTAATAAAAAGCATGCTCGTCGTCAATGGCGAGCACGCTTCCTTGTATTTTTGAAGATGCTTTCTAATTGGTTTCTTTTCCTTCTTCTAAATCTCCAACTGTTTTATATTTTACCGAATCTGATTGAGGATCACCAATTTGAACTTCCAAATCATCATTCATTTGCCATTCATTCCATCCACCATCAAACATGGCAACATCTAAACCCCGCTCATACATCAACAAGAATGGAAGGCTAGATCTCCAACCAGTTCCACAATAAAAGGTTAAATCATTTTCAACATCAAAACCTTCTTCTTGCCAAAAAGCCAAAATCTCATCGAAGCTTTTATTTGTACCGTCTTCATTTTTAAAATCTTCCATTCCTGAACTATTAGCTTCTCCAGAGCCCCTCAATAATGGACGTCCCCAAACTGCTCCTTTAGGTTCTCCCGCTTTAGGAATATAAGAGTATCCTGATTCTATACCTAACCATTCATTTTCAGAACGTAGAGAGACTAAGCGAAAGTTGTCATTATTAGCTAAAGCATCCACAGTATCATCTAAAGATATAAGATATTCAGAATGAGCAGGCACTTCGACTCCAAATTCTTTAACAGCTGCAGGGACCACTTCACCTTCTTCTATTTCGTAACCTGCTGCTTCCCAAATAGCTAAGCCGCCATCTAGAATTTTAACGGATTCAACTCCTGTGTACAATGCAGCATAAGCTACACGGTCTACACCTGTATCAGGTCCATATAAAATCAACGTCGTATCTTTATCAATCCCATATTTTAATAAAGATTCTTCAATTTCTTCGGCAGATCGCAAATTCCATACAGGACCCTCTTCAACCGAATCCGTATTAATATGAATCGCTCCAGGCAAGTGTTTTCTCAAATAATCTGGACTTGCATCGGCTTCGCCCCAAGTGACTTCCGCCAATACATATTTTTCAATGTCTGAATTACCATCTAAGACCTTTTTAATCCATTCTGCATCAACATAAACTTGTTTGGCCGGATCGACAGGGTATTGCTCCTCACTTGAAGCTTCGGTAGTGTTTTCTTCAACTTCATCTTCAGCATTAATTCTAGCAAATGGTTGCATAAGCCCAACAAATAATACAGTCAACATCAACCATGAAAACATTTTTTTCATAAGACACCTCCTTATATATATTTTTTTACTGGCTAATCATATCACTTCAAATATGCACCGACAAGCTTTGTTAGAACAGCCTTGAGCATTTATCAGAATAACTGATGAAAGCGATATCAATTCAAATTAACCATGAAGGCCCTTATCTATTAAGATATAATGGGAATGATAATATAAATTTTAAAGAGGAGAAGATCTTATGATTTATTTAGATAATGCAGCCACTTCCCTAAATAAACCTCAAGTAGTCATTGACGCGGTCATTGACGCCATTCAGCATTCTGGCAATGCTGGCAGAGGTTCTTCGGATTCAGCCATGCAAGCTTCTCGAAGCATTTTTCAAGCCCGTCAATCTTTGAATCAATTGATTAACGGCAAAGACCCTCGGCAAATAATTTTCACTCATAACGCTACAGATAGTTTAAATACAGTTATTAAAGGATTATTTAAGAAAGGTGACCATGTTATTACGACTGTCATGGAACATAATTCCGTTCTAAGACCTCTCTATGAACTAGAAGAAAATGGTCTTGAACTGACTATTTTAGATATCAATTCGAAAGGAATTATTGATCCGGCAACAGTAAATAATACCATTCAAAGCAACACTAAAGGAATGGTCATCACTCATGCTTCCAATGTTACTGGTGACATTAATCCGATCAAGGAAATCACTCAAATTCTACACCAACACAATCTTTTAGGTATTGTAGATGCCTCACAGACAATTGGCTGTATACCTATCGACGTAGAAGCTTTGGACATAGATGTTCTTTGTTTTACAGGACATAAAAGTCTTTTAGGTCCGCAAGGAACTGGTGGTATATATGTTCACCCAGATGTAGAGATTCATCCACTAAAATCAGGTGGAACAGGCATTGATACCTTTAGTCATCATCAACCTCTTGATTACCCCTCACGCTTAGAAGCCGGAACTTTAAATAGTCATGGAATTGCTGGTCTTGCAGCAGGTGTAAATTATTTAATTGATTATGGAGTGAATAAAGTAAGAGATTATGAAAGGAATCTCTTAAACATCTTTTATAAGGAACTTCAATCCATTCCCCAAATAAAATTTTACGGTCATTTTAATCCTACTGTAGACCGCTGTGGAATTCTTTCAATTAATCTAGGCGATTTTGACTCGGCCATCGTAGTTGAAGAACTGATTGACCGAGCTGAAATTATAACACGAGGTGGTGGTCACTGTGCTCCTTTAATGCATGAAGCATTAGGAACCAAGGAACAAGGAGTTGTGCGATTCTCACTATCGCATTATACGAAAAAAGAAGACCTCATGGTCGCCGTTGAATGTCTTAAAGACATTCAAAAAGATCTATCTGAGTAATTTTAAACGATTCGACAATTATTTATTATTTTTTCTAATAAATACCTCTCTCACCTTAAAATCAAAAATAAATATTAAATCGATATCAGAAAGTAGTGACTTTTGTGGAATTAAAACAAATCCAAACCTTTATAACAATAGTAGAATGGGGTAGTTTTTCAGAAGCTGCTAACCAACTCTACCTCTCTCAACCAACTGTCTCTTTGCACATTAAACAATTGGAAAATGAATTAGGCATCGAATTAATTTCACGCACAACTAAAAGCCATGAATTAACTACCCAAGGACAGGAATTTTATAAGTACGCACAATCCTTATTAAAAATGTCACGTAACATTGAAACCACCTTTTCTCAAAGAAACAACCATGAAATCACAATCGGTGCCTCATCCATTGCTGCTTCTTATCTTCTTCCGTTAGCTCTTTCGGAATTTGCCAAAGATAATAAAGAGATGCGGGTCTCCCTTCACCAAAGTGATACCATTGATATTATTAATGATATTGCCCTAGGGTCTTTAAATATTGGTATTGTTGGCTCTCAATCGATGAATAGTAACTTGACTTTTGAGAAGCTCTTTTCGGATAAATTAGTCATTGTTACCCCTTATAATCAAGAATTCATACAATATAAAGAAACAGCTTATCCAATTAAGAAGATCTTAGAAAAACCTTTCATTACTCGCGAGGAAGGTTCAGGAACACTTAAAGAATCAGCATTGATACTGAGAGAGTTGGATATCGATCCACTCAAACTGAATAAAGTTTTTGAAGTAAATAATAATGAAACGATAAAACAATTTATTAAGTTGGGGGTTGGGATTTCCATTCTATCAGAGCTAGCTGTTCAGCCTGATGTGAAACATAAAGAAGTTTTAACCTTCGATATTGAAGGAGTGAATTCTATACGAAACTTTTACTTGGTTTATCGTAAAAATACACACCTTCCTGAATCCGTTAAAAACTTTATCAATTATATTCGTAACTATCAATTATCGGTTGAACCTTTTCAGTCCGATCAATCAATTAATTAAGACTTAAGTCTGTCTGATTTTGGTTAATTTTCATCTATGATTGTCATATCATCAACATATGTTAAAATGTTTTTGAGGAGTGTGACCCGATGGATGAAAAAAGACAAATTTTAACCCGAAAATGGATGCATTTCCTCAATATTTTGGGACTCATAGTTACTCTCATATTAGTTATGTGGGGAATTCAAGCAGGTGTTTTTACCGACGAGAGAAAAATGCTAGTAATGATTAAAGGTTTTGGCTTTTGGGCGCCCTTGATTTTTATTATCATTCAGATAGCCCAAACCATTATTCCAGTTATGCCGGGAGCGATTACTATTCCCATCGGAATCTTAGCCTTTGGTCCCTTTTGGGGTTTCGTCCTCAATTTGTTACCCATCTATCTCGGATCTTGGGTCAACTTTTGGATTGGTAGAAGATATGGAAAACCTACTGTCCGAGCCATACTCGGTGATAAGTCTTATGGTAAAATGATCAGACTTTACGAAAGAAAAAACATGGGAAATTGGCTTTTTACTTTTTTAATGTTTTTTCCCTTCTCGCCAGCTGATATTCTCTGTTATGGAGCTGGAATCACTACTATGACTCGCAAGTACTTCATTTTATCCTTGCTATTTGGCAAACCTGTTTCCTTAGCTTGTTATGGTTTTGGAACAACTTATATTTTACATTGGTTAACATCATTCTTTTAAAAAAGAGGCTATCACTATATAGTTGATAACCTCTTTTTATGTTTTAAGCTTTGTTAATTTCCCACACTCGGTTAATTATTTTTAAATTAGAACCACTACTTGCCTTTTCTTTTTCAATTAAAAATGGTCTTTTAATTAGCATACCGTTTTTACTCATTAGCTTTAAAACTTCTTCAGAAGACATACTATCTAAACGGTCTTTTAATTTCATATCTCGGTAGACCTGTCCAGAAGTATTTAGCATTTTGCGAATATTGCCATCTGTCGATTGATAAGCCACTTTTAATTCCGAAAGAGAGGGGGGATTGTCGCGAATATCTTCTATCTCAGTCAATTCCAAACCATTTTCCTGCAAATACTTCATAATCTTGCGACAAGTTGAACATTGCTTTAAACCATATACTTTAATCATCATTTTCCCTCCGTCATTCATAAAAGAATACATAGCATAATTAGCTCACAGTATTATAAAATTGACTCTAATTTTTATCTCGTCCAAAAAATCGCCTTCCAATTTTGAAGACGAGTTCTTTTATTATTCATCGTAAAAACGGCGATTTTTATTATTAGGATTATAAAAAGTAAATCCTTGTCCAATAACTTCTTGAACATCACTAACTGTAACAAAAGCATTTGGATCAATTGAAGCAATATGTCGCTCTATTTTCACCACTTGCTGTTTAGATACAACAATATATAACACTTCTTTTTCCTTATGGGTGTAATAACCATAAGCTCTGAAAACAGTGATCCCTCTTGCAATTTCTTCGGTAATCATCTGACAAACTTGTTCTGGTTCTTTAGTAATAATTAACATTGCCTTCCGACGACTAAAGCCATCCGTAACAAATTCTAAGGCAGCTGAGGTTAAAAATTTCATAAAGATAGTAACAATAGTGTTTTCAGCACCTATAACAAACCCAGAAGCTAAGACAATTGACATGTTTAATAAAAAGGTAGCTGTGGCAAAATTAATCCCAAGGTATTTCTTTAAAATCATGGCGATAATATCTGTTCCGGCCGAAGAACCATGTCCTTTAAGAATTAATCCTAAACCAATACCCATTACAACTCCGCCTGCCATTGCCGAAATTAGCCGGTTTTCTGAAATAAAAACAGGTGGAAAGACAGTGTTTAAAGCCCAGGAGGTTACAATCATGGCATAAATTGTAAAAATTAACGTACGTTTTTCAAGAAATCGATAACCAATCAATAGAATAAAAGAATTTATAATGAGGTTTGTGGTCCCAGTAGGAATATCCTTGATATATTTTAAGATAATCGCGATACCTGCCACTCCACCATTACCAAAATGATTGGGGATTACAAAACTGTTTACCCCAGCAGCATAGACGAGACAGCCTAAAGTAACCATAAAGATGGAATAGGCAAGTGCCCATGGTTTCACCTGTAGCTGAAGTTTTGAAATTGACGGTTTCATTTATTCGCTCCTAATTTTATATTTCATTATCTATTATAGCGTTTATTCGATTTAAAAAACAGAACCTTCAGATGACTTTTTAATTAAATTTCTGTGGATAAAACCTCAGTCATTTCTCATCTTTTTTTATAAATTACTCCACCGTTACCGATTTAGCTAAATTACGTGGTTTATCTACATCAAGCCCCCGTTCAACAGTTGCTAAATAGGCAATCATTTGGCAAGCAACCACACTCACAATTGGAGTTAAGAGCGGATGCACAGATGGAAGAACAAAGTCTCCTTCACTTGCGTATGGTTCACTTGCTATTACAAACGTTTTGGCTCCGCGCGCTTTCACTTCTTCTAAACTAGACCGCGTAATGGAAGCTGTTACTGGGTCAGTTATTAATGCAGTAACAGGCGTTCCCTCTTCTATTAAAGCAATTGTTCCATGTTTTAATTCTCCTGAAGCAAAAGCTTCGGTGTGAATGTATGAGATTTCTTTTAGTTTAAGAGCTGCTTCCATGGCTACTAAATAATCCATATGACGCCCTAAATAGAAAGCATGCACTTTATCTGCAAGTCCATTTTTTACCCAAGAATTTAAAGCATCTTTTTGAGTAAGGACCCTTTCAATAGCTTGAGAAACTAATGATAACTCATGTTTCATTGAGAAATCCTTTTGGCTTGCAAGAACATCTGCTAAAATCGCTAAGACTGTTAATTGAGCTGTATAAGCCTTTGTAGAAGCCACAGCAATTTCCGGTCCTGCATTCAATAAAAGTGTATAATCCGATTCTCTCGAGAGAGTAGATCCCTTGACATTAGTTATAGTTAAAGATGGATAGTTTAATTCATTGACTTTCACTAAAGCTTGTCGACTATCAGCTGTTTCGCCTGATTGAGAAATAAATATAAAGAAAGGTCTTTGACTTAATAGCGGCAAGTGATAAGAAAACTCTGATGAAAGATGAACTTCCACTGGTATTTTCGCCAAGTCTTCAATCATCACTTTACCTACTAAACCTGCATGATAAGAAGTCCCACAAGCTAAAATATAAAGACGATCCGCTTGCTTAATTTCAGATAAAAGGTCAGCTTCAATAGTAAATTCACTATCTTGATTCTGATAATAAAGAATATTTTTACGAACTACAGCAGCTTGCTCATCCATTTCTTTAAGCATATAGTGCGGATAAGTTCCTTTATCAAGATCACTAGCATCTAAGTCTGCAATATAAGAAGAACGGTCAATGACTTGACCCGATAAGTCCTCAATTAAAATGCCATCCGATTGAATCATCAATAATTCACCGTCGTGAATTTCAATATATTCACTGGTCAAATCAATCGTTGCCATTGCATCCGATGCAATTACATTGAAATCGTTTCCCATGCCCACTAATAATGGTGATTTTTTCTTAGCAGCATAAAGAGTTGTGGGGTCTTCTTTATCAATTAATCCAATAGCATAAGAGCCTTCTATCAATTGAAGCACCTTTTTTAATGCTTCTTTGGTAGATATTCCTTCTTGTGAGAAGTAAGCAATTAAAGCAACAATTACTTCTGTGTCTGTTTGTGACTTTAATGATACTTCACTTAAGTAAGTTTTCTTTAAGTCTAAATAGTTTTCAATCACACCATTATGGACTAAAGTAAAGCGATCAGAATTAGATTGATGGGGGTGAGCATTTTCTCTATTAGCAGGACCGTGGGTTGCCCACCGTGTGTGACCAATACCAATACTAGAGTTAAATTCTTGATTTACTGCCCTTTCAAGGTCGGCAATTCTACCTTTCTCTTTAAAAAGATGACCCCTACCTTCTTGATCTAAAAGATAAAGTCCGGCCGAATCATAACCACGGTATTCTAATTTTGCCAATCCATCAAGTATAATTCTTTGTACATTTCCTTCACCAATAAATCCAACAATTCCGCACATAAAATACGCCTCATTTCTTTCAATATTTTATGCTTTCGGTGCATAGAATAGACTCTGTCCAAGTTCTCGCGATCTTGTTTTAACTATTCTTAAAGACTGCACAGCCTTGAGTCATCCGCCGAAAATTCGATAAACTCATCCTCGTCACCTATTTCAATAGGTCTGGCGCTATCCAATTTTAGTCTCCTTTTATATTTTCTGAAAGCCTATTAAACTTACACTAAGCACGACTAAATGTCAAAAACTTCACACAAAAAAGCGTAAGGATTAAAAGGAATCTTCACGCTCTTTTGAATTATATTTATTTTGTTCTCTTTTTTAAACGTTTAATAACCGTCGTTGAATATGGAAGCAAATTAATCGATTTAATTTGATTAAGATATTCATTTTCTTCAAGATCAACAACATCATCGTAAACTAACATCGTATAATTGCCTAAAGGAACATTAAAGTGCGCATATTCTTCACCACCATTAAACATTAACAAGAGATCATAGCTTTTACCGGCATAACGAACCGCCATGATTTGGTCTGAAGCTTGAATTACTTCTGTCGAACAACGTAAGCTCTCATAGCTAGTTTGGCGTAGAAGAGGCTCTTCTTTTCTTAATTGAATTAAACCCTTTACGAATTCCACCGTTTTACAATGTTGAGTCATTAGAGACCAATCGATTTGATTAATAGCATCTGGTCGGTTATAAGAATCTCTGACTCCTTGCTTGCTTCTTAAAAATTCTTGACCAGCATGAATAAAGGGAATCCCTTGGGCTAGCAAGACTAAAGCCAATCCTAATTGCTGTTTTTTTATAATAATTTCCGGTAGATGATAAGGGTCAGCCATCATTAACCGATCATAGAGTGTATAATTATCGTGTGCTTCACAATATTGAATCACTTGCATGGGATTATTAAATTTTTCAGAATCATAGCGAGCTAGAAAATTATTAACTAGTGGTTCTTCCATGTACCAAGCACCATTAATAAACCCCCTTGCCTCAGGATTAAAATCATTCCCTTTTATAGCCTCTCGGATCCCATCATTAAATTGAGCTATTCTAGGCATTTTATAAGCATTATTTAAATTAGCTTTTTGATCTGGTGGAATGGGACTAGCCATATCCCAACCCTCACCTAAAATAATTATACTAGGGTCAATTGCATCAAGAGCTTCTCGAACAGCTTTTAAACTCTCAATATCATGCAAACCCATTAAATCAAAGCGAAATCCATCGATATGAAATTCACTTGCCCAGTATTGAACAGAGTCTACGATGAACTTTTGCATCATCACACGTTCAGATGCTGTATCATTTCCCACGCCACTGCCATTAGTTAACTGTCCAGATTGGTCATAGCGAAAATAATAGTGCGGGACTGTTAAGTGGAGAGGATGGTTTTCAACTTGGTAGACATGATTATAAACAACATCCATAATGACACGCATCCCTTTTTGATGAATAGCATGAATCATTTGTTTTAATTCTTTAATTCTAACAATAGGATCATAAGGATCTGTTGCATAAGAGCCTTCTGGAATATTGTAGTTATAAGGATCGTAACCCCAATTATATTCATTTGGTTGCTCAAAGGTTTCATCGATAGAGTCAAAATCGAAAAGAGGTAAAAATTCTAAATGGGTCACTCCCAACTCACTTAGATAGTCTAACCCTGTGGAATCCCCTTCAGGATTTCGTGTGTCGGTTTGAGTCAATCCTAGATACTTTCCTCTATCAGTAATGCCAGATTCGCCTTGAATCGTTAAGTCGCGTACATTCACTTCATAAATAACCATAGCTTCGTCTCGAGGAAAAGACGGCATCCTTTTCGACCAGCCTGCTGGATTGGTTTTTTTCAAATCAACTACGACTGATCTCCTACCATTAACTGTACATGCTCGAGCGTATGGATCGATTGTTTCCTTTTGGCTCCCGTCTTTGAAATCAATACGAAAGCGGTAGGTTGTTTGATGATGGTCCCCTGCTAATTCTATTTGGAATACAGGGCCTTGCTTAACCATGAGGTGTTCATCTTTAACTTGACCATAATAACCTTCAAAAACAATTAATTGGATGGAGCGAGCAGTTGGTGCCCATACTTTAAATACTGTTTTATCAGGTGAATAGATAGCTCCTAATGCACCTAAATATGCCATTTGATCTAATTCTTTAATCCTCTCTTTTGTATACATACCTTCACTCTCTCATCCTTTATTTTAAAAAAAAGCAATAGAATAACGATTTACTATCGCTTCTATTGCGTTTTACACAAAATCTCTCTCAGTGAATTCTACTATTAACTATTTATAACGTTTGCGATGTGACAATTGACAATAACGTTCATACCAAATATCGATAAAGGCCGGATTAAAAGGACCTTTTTTTTCCTCAATCCAACGGACCAGCTCTTGAATGTTATATTTCAAAATGCGATCAATTTCGACTGGATAATTATAACGTCGACTATGTACTTCATACTCATCTAAATCCAACAATCGCTTCTCACCATCTGGAAACACTTTTATATCAAGATCATAATCAATATATTTTAACGCTTCCTTGTCCATAACATATGGAGAGGCAAGATTACAATAATAAGTGACACCTCTTTTACGAATCATCGCTACAATATTAAACCAAAAATGTTGATGGTAATATACAATTGCAGCTTCTCGTGTCACCCATCGACGACCATCTGATTCGATCACTAAAGTATGATCATTGCACCCAATAATAGACTGCTCACTGGTCTTTAAAACCATCGTATCGCGCCATGTTCGATGCAAAGAACCATCGTGTTTATAACTTTTAACAGTAATGAATTCACCTTCTCTGGGCTGCTTCATCACTGAACCTACTTTCTATTGTGTAAATAATTAGCCATTCGGCTATCAACTTTTCCTTGAATATTATATCATACTCGCTTGTCTTTATGGGAGCAAATTTCATTTTATAAGAGAAAGCTTATTCTCTCCTTAAAATAAATTATTTCCTAAAATTCGAGATTTATGCTATAATTTGTTCAATAAAAAAAAGAAAGGAAGCTTATTATGAATTCAAGCACTTCCCCCAAAAAACCACTAGAAATTGGTATATATACTTTAGGTGATCATGTACCTCATCCAATTACTGGCGACCGTATTTCACAAGAACAAAGAGTCAATGAAATTATTCGTTATGGTATTGAAGCAGAAGCGGCTGGCTTAGATCTTTTTAGTGTCGGTGAAAGTCACCAACCTTATTTTACTAGCCAAGCGCATACAGTTATCTTAGCAGCTATTGCTCAAGCAACTTCTAAAATTAAACTTTCTTCTGCTGCAACCATCGTTTCAACTTCAGATCCCGTTCGCATCTTTGAAGATTTTGCTACCCTGGATCTTATTTCAAAAGGAAGAATGGAGATCATTGCAGGACGCGCTTCACGTGTAGGTCTTTTTGATTTATTAGGCTATAATATGCGCGATTATGAAGCCTTATTCGAAGAAAAATTTGAACTTTTACGTCAGATTAATGAAGATTTAATTATAAATTGGGAGGGAGAATTTAGAGCACCTTTGAAGAATGCTTCCATTCTACCTCGACCTTATCAAAATCGTAAACTGACAATTTGGCGCGCAGTTGGTGGCCATCGCACATCTGCTATTCAAGCCGGACGTCAAGGAGCCCCTATCTTCTTAGCACATTTAACTGGACCAGTCGATATTCATTTAGCTAATATTCAGTCTTATCGGGAAGCCTTAGAAGAAAGTGGCTATCAAAGCCAAGATTTCCCTGTGGCAACTGCTGGAATGCTATACGTAGCTGAAACTTCACAAAAAGCCAGACAAGAAGCCTATACTTTCATTTCTAAAGGCTTTACCTTCTCAAATGGTCAAGAATTTCCTAAGCGAGCTTTTGCCCAATCAGAAAACCTTAATGATATTCTTAACGTTGGAAGTCCGCAAGAAATCGTTGAGAAAATTCTCTATCAATATGAAACTTTCGGTATCAGCCGTTATGTGGCTCAAATTGATTTTGGTGGAATTCCTTTCGAACATCTAATGAAGAACTTAGAACTTTTAGAGGCTAAAGTTTTACCCGCTGTTCGCCGCTATACTGGTCAAAAAGCTGCCGATCAAGCTGAGCCAACCGATCACGCTAAATTTAGAGAGACGGTCCAAGAATTGACCAAGGAAAAGGAAGTGGAATAATGAGATTAATTTTACTTTCTGGTTCGAAGATGGGTAGTAAAACTCGCATTGCTATGAACCTCACTAAAGAGATTATTCAAACAAACTATTCAGACTTTGATGTGGAGTTGATTGATCTAGCTGAAAAAGATATTGAATTCGCGGATGGTCATCACTATGTTGAACTTACTGGCGATAGTGCTTATGTTACAAAAGCAATCATGGAAGCTGATGCTATCATAATTGGTAGTCCAATCTTCCAAGCCTCCATCCCAGCCACACTTAAAAATATTTTCGATCTTTTACCACAAAATGCTTTAAGAGACAAGACAGTTGGAATGGTGATTACAGCAGGTAGTCCTAAACACTACTTAATTGCCGAATATCAATTGAAGCCTATACTTTCATATATGAAAGCTATGGTTATTCCTTCTTATGTCTTTATTGAAGAAGCTGACTATCATCAAGGTGAAATAATTAATCAAAACATCCATTACCGTTTAGATGGTTTAATTAAAGATACTTTATTATTTAGCCAAGCTATGGAATTAAAACGCCAAAAAGAAGAAGAAGCCTATGACTTTTAATAATTAAAATATATCGTTTGTAATCAAAAGACCTCTAGCTCTTTTTGCTAGGGGTCTAAATTTTTTAAAACTTATTTGTTTGATGCATCATTTAAAAAAGTCGTAAGTCATCATTAGAAGATGCTTTATTACTATCTAATAATTTTATCTGCAGTGAGGACAAGGCCAATTGACTTATATCACTCTCTGCTACCCACCGAAAGCTACTATCATTTAGATGAAGCTGATCAAGTAATTGCTGTCCACTACTTTCAAAATTGACCGCTAAAATGCCAACTTGCCAAATTCGATGGCTAAAAACATGTTTTATTGCTGGAGTAAGCTTTTCTATCTTGACTTTAAAGTATTGCTGAATTTCTTCTACAACAGATTCCATTACCATTTCATCTGGCTTGAGATAAGTATAAAAGAATGCCTCTTTAACTTCATTTGCATCTTTTAAAGCTAGCAAATCGACTTCTACTAAAGGATAGTGCCATAAGCCGAACAATAATTCTCCGGTTTGATGCTGACGCATTAAAACTTTCCCTTCTTTATTTATAATTTTATAAGCAAGCCATTCTTGTCTTATCTGCTTAGTCTTCTTATGTTTAACTGGATAAAGATGACTCGTTCCATTTTGATAAGATTGATCAAATTCTTCTAAGATATGGTTTTCAGGCCGGTAATTGCTTGGTGTCATAACGGTAGCTCCAATATCCATCAAAGCTTGATTAAAGTCACCCGGTCGTTTGGGGTCAATCAGAGGGTCTAATATGGCTTTAAAAACTTTACGGTTTTTTGCTTGACCAATATCTTCCTCTACTTCAAATAAGCGAGCGATAATACGCATTAAATTGCCATCAATGGCAGGCTCAACTAAACCAAAGGCAATCGAGCCGATAGCTGCTGCTGTATAAGGTCCAATACCTTTTAAACTTAATAGCTCCTTCATGGTTTTTGGCATGATGCCATCATAATCATTCATAATTTGTTTAGCAGCAAATTGCATATTTCTTACCCTTGAATAATAGCCTAAGCCTTGCCATAGCTGATGCAGTTGTTCTTCAGAACTTTGAGCTAAAGCTTGAATAGTTGGTAACTCGTCTATAAAACGCTCATAGTAAGGGATAACCGTATTCACTTGCGTTTGTTGCAGCATAATCTCACTGACCCAAATTTGATAGGGATCTTTGCTGTGGCGCCATGGTAAGTCTCGCCCTTCTTCATCGTACCAAGTTAATACTGTTTTGCGAAACTTCTGAATTTTTTGAGGAGACCAATCAAGATAACTACTTATAAATTTACTCATTTAACTACTCATTCTCCCCTTTCATATTCATCACACTTTCATTATCCTCTAGCCAATTTTGAATGTCTTGATATTCAAATCCCTTTTGGCGCAAGTCGACAATTAGACGCTGCTTAAGTTCGTAGCCTTCATGTTTTTTGGATCTTTTGCGAAAAATTTTTTGCCCCTCTTTATCCAGCAGATCCTCCTGAAGTTCAGGATCGACTTCCATTTTATAATTATCTAGAAAGGTTTGAATGATTGTTCGATCATAGCCCTTTTGGTTAAGGTGTTGGTATAACTTTGTTTTTTGCATGGCTAAAGACAATCGTTTTTTACTTTTAATAAACTTATCCGCTAACATTTTTAAGTTTTCTCGTTGCAAATTTTCTGGATACTCCATTAAAGCTTCTTCAATTAATAGATCATTTAAACCTTTCATTTTCAGCTCATAAGAAATGTTTCTTGGCCCTTTACGGTTGATATTGGCTTGAGTGCGTACATAGGCTTGGCCATAAATAAGATCATTAATTAAGTTTTGTTCTTTTAGTTTGTCAATAATTTGATCAATCAAACTTTCTGAAATGTCAAAAGATGCATAGTCAACATTCCTTTGTTGTTTACTGGGATTAGCTAGTGGCGTTTTGCAGTTACTAGATTCCATTTCCTTAGAAAAATCCTGCCTTTCTTCCATCTTCTCACTTTGTGACTCTTTTATCATTTTATCAAGATAATCACGTACTTCTTGTTCAGATTTCAAACCATAAGACAGATAGTTTAGCGTTTTTTGATAAAAACGATAATGAAATTCAGCTTCTAAAATTTTTCTAATTAACTCTTGATCGACTGCTAAACCTTTTCTGATAGCAAACTTAATTAAAATTGCCTCATCGATTCCAAAAGCAAACTGATTATCTATAAAAATAGAATAGCGTTGCTTATTCTTTTTTTGAACCTGAATTTTTGATATTTTCAAATCATCACCTCTATTTATTATTGTAACACGATTTATCCAACTTCTCTGATTCAGACTTCTATTCTGTTATCGAGAATATGCTATAATAGACAAAAAACTAAAGGGGCTTGCTCATGGATAAAAGAGAACAGTCAATTCTTCAACTAGCCACTCTTGCTGGGACCCTCTTGATTCAATCAGAAGCTGAAGGTTATCGAGTTGAGCGAACAGTTAACCAAATTCTCTCATTAAGTAACTTTGACCAACCCGCTGTCTTTTCATCTGCTTCTGGCCTATTTTTAGCTTTACAAAATAGTCAGTTTAAAGAAGAAAGCCCGGTGGGAAGCACAATTATTGTAAGGGTGAAAAACCGCAAAAATCACATGCGCATCATCCATCAAGTCAATGAAATCATTGGTCAATTATTAGACAAAAGTATTAGTCCACAAGAAGCCTATTTGAAACTAAACAGCATTCAAGACCAGGAATATACCACCCATAACCAATTTGTTTGGACAATTCTTTTAATCATGTCCTATGTTATCTTATTAGAAGGTGGTTTAGGCGATTTGGTGATTGCTCTAATTCCAACCATCATGATTCTATTTTTTAAACTATCAGAAGATAACTTTGGTCTCAACCGTTTTGCTGTCAATGTCTTAATGACAAGTTCACTAGCCTTTGTTTTACCCATTATCCATTGGTATGTAACCACCCGCTTTAACCTAAATATTGTTATTGGTGCCACTTTAATGCCACTTTATCCCGGAACGGCTTTTACCAATGGAATCCGTGATTTGCTTCACGGGGATTACTCTACTGGTATAACTCGTTTAATAGATGCTTTTAAGGAAGGTTTGAGCCTTGCTTTGGGTGTCGGAATTGGCTTAGCTATCTCATATGGAGTGATTAACTTATGGAATTAAATCATTTAATATTAAGACTCGTTGCTAGTTATCTAGCAACTGTAGCAGCAGCTATCAATGTCAATGCTCCACGTAAATTCATTTATTGGTCAGGTATACCGGGAATCATTTCATATGCTGTTTATTTATTTGTTCTAAGTCACACCAATACCTTTATCGCTACTTTTATTGGTAGTCTTATTGTAAGTATTATGGGCCAGTGGATGTCACGTAAGTTTAAAACCGTCGTTAATGTTTTTTACATTCCTGCTTTCTTTCTTTATGTACCGGGAATTGCCATTTACGAGACTGCAGAATACTTTATGCAAAACAATTTGATTGCAGCTAGTCAGTCCTTTTATCAAGCCTTGGTGACTGCTCTTGCCATTGGTTTAGCGGTCTTTGTCGTGGATTCAGCTATGGATACTTATAAATATCACCTTAATAAAAGGTCACAAGCCGATTAAATTTTATGCTCAATCGGTCAGTCTATGGTCGGAGTAATCTTTCTATTTAAAATGTTAAACTTATAAAATCGAGGGGTGATTTTTTGAATAATTGGCGCCAATGGCTGAAAGTAGTAGCCTCAATTTTTTTAATTATAACCATTATTTTTATTTTCAATCAATTTATGCAATTATACCGTAATTTAGCTTATATCCATCCTCTCTTAGCACTCACAGTCATTTTTATTCTAGCTGTTATGTTAATTTATTTTACATTCCTAACTGTGAGAGAACTAATGAAGTTGCCTAAAGAAATAGATTTAGCAGATGGAGCAGGTCCAGAAGAATACGATCAGTATGTAAAAGATAGTTTAGTCAAACTAATTAAGAACCCTACTTTAAAAGAGCTGAATTACGATTGGCTTGCTCACGAAAACTTATCCGCAGAAGAACAAATTCACTTGGCCCATCATTCTTTAAGAGAACATGGCTTAATTGAAATCAAAAAACAAGCTCAAATGGTTTTCTTAACAACTGCTATCTCACAAAATGGTTCCTTAGATGCCCTTACAGTTCTAGTTGTTTTAATGAAAATGGTTTGGCATTTGATCAAAGTGTATGATACGCGTCCGAGTTTCGGAAAAGTTCTTTCCATATACACTAATGTTGCAACCACAATTTTAATGGCTAGAGGGATTGAAGACTTAGATCTTATTGAAGCTCAAATGGAACCTTTCATCTCTTCCATCCTTGGAGGCAGTCTATTATCCATGATTCCAGGCTCTGTTTCGATTACTAATTTAATAGCCAACTCGATTTTAGAAGGATCCATTAATGCCCTACTAACCTTAAGAGTGGGAATTGTTACTATGGATTATTTGGGCAGCTTGAAAGATGCTGATAATCAAGTTATCAAACGGTCTGCAACCATTGAAAGCACTAAATTGCTCGGTCAAATTATTAAAGATGGCAGTTTAAAAGTTATCCAAACCATTGTTAAATCTGTTAAAAAAACAGGTATCGAAAATAGTAAGAAATGGAATCCGTTTACAAAGATATAATAGCAATGCTAGCGATTTACGCTAGCATATTTTTCTGAAAAAGGTTAAATTACAAGTAAGGCTGTGCTATAATGCACTAAGTAAAAATAAGTATCTGGATTGGGGTTGATTTTATGTCATTTACAAGTTTAAAAGGTTTAATTGATGAAGCTAATGAAAGAGAACTAACCATTTCTCAAGTAATGATTCAAAATGAAATGGAATTACGAGGAATTACTGAGGAAGAAATGTTAGTTGCTATGGAAGAACAGTTTGATGTCATGGTCAATTCAGTAAGAAAAGGTACTTTGGAGTCTGTTATGAGTCATACAGGTGTGACTGGTGGAGATGGTCATCGTGTCTTTGAATATACCCAAAAGGATGACTCTTTAATCGATTCCTTCACATTAAGAGTTGTCGCAAATGCGATGGCAGTCAATGAAGTGAATGCTTCAATGGGAAGAATTGTTGCGACCCCTACGGCAGGTTCTGCCGGTATTTTACCTGCTTGTTTAGTTCATATGCTTGATACTGGAAATTTTGAAAAGGAACAATTAGTCCGTGCGATGTTTACCGCTTCTGCTTTAGGCTTAGTTATTGCTAACCGTGCTTCTATTTCCGGGGCCCAAGGAGGTTGCCAAGCCGAAGTGGGTTCTGCCACTTCTATGGCAGCTGGGGCCCTAGTTGAATTGAAAGGTGGAACACCTGAGCAAGTTGGTAATGCAGTGGGATTAGCACTTAAAAACTCACTCGGACTTGTTTGCGATCCTGTTGCAGGTTTAGTAGAAATCCCTTGTATCATTCGGAATGGACTTCATGCACTGACTGCAATGGCTGCTGCTGATATGGCATTAGCTGATGTGGTATCCATTATTCCTTCGGATGAAGTTATTGACGCTATGGATGCTATTGGTAATGAACTCCCTGAATCATTAAGAGAAACAGGCATTGGTGGTGTAGCGGGTACTCCTACTGCCCGTCGTATCAAAGAACAGGTCTTTGGTAATTCAGATGAATTAGTAGCTGATGTTGAGGTTGAGTTATCTGGAACAGGTGAAAAGATTTTAGAGGATGGAGTTAGCGCGTCTTACCAATCTGGTTTCGAAATTATTGGTCCAGTAATGGTCGGTCCTTCATCTTCTCATACTGCCGGTGCCGTTCGCCTCGGTAATGTTGCTCGTCAACTTCTAGGAGAAGAACCTGAGGAAGTCGTATTCACCCTAATGGATTCTTTTGCTAAAACTTATCAAGGTCATGGCACTGACCTAGCATTAATAGCCGGCGTTTTAGGCTATACGACTCGTGATTCAGAAATAGCTGATATACGTGATATTGCTGAAGAACGTGGATTAAAGATTAATTTCCTCGAGCGTAATCTAGGAAACTATCACCCTAATACTGCTCGTATTCATATCTTCGGTCCAAATAACCACGTCACCATCATTGGCTCATCAGTAGGTGGTGGAAAAATCGAAATCAACAAATATGATGAATATGATGTTCGCTTTTCTGGCGAACGCCCTACTTTAATTATCCGTCATAAAGATAAAATTGGAACAATCGGTCGCCTTTCAACCTTCCTACAAGATCATGATATAAACATCTCATACATGACACACCAAAGAGCTAAAATTAATGGCCCCGCTATTACTATCTTTGAAATGGACCAAGAGCTTAACCAAGAAGATACAGATGAGCTTCTTCTTCGCTTTAGCTTTATTGATGATTTAAAGGCTATCTATGTAAAATAAATTAAAACCTATTCCCAGTCATGGGGATAGGCTTTTCTCATAGTATTTTTACTCCTCGTCATTTCGTAATAAATGGCCATCTTCGTTCTTGACCAAAAAGTGAACAGTAGCAAAGACAATAAAGATAGCTATGGATCCTAATACCAAATCTTCCATTGTTTGCGCATAAATCAGCATTTTTCTAGCAATTACAAATAAGATCAGTTCTAAAACTGCTTTAGGAGAGTGAAAAAGCAACATAAAAATTAACTCAATTCCCACTAAAAGCAACAAAGCATAACCTAAAAAATTTTGAAAAACAGAATAGGTTTCTATAACATCTGCTTGTAAAACTAAATAACCGTATTTAAATAAGTCAATCATTCCTACAGCGACACTTAAAGTAATAGCTATAACTATTACCATTTCAAGTAAACGAGAATATTCTTCGAGAGTCTGTTTTAATCTATCAATATTAAATTTCATTTTTTCGCTCCCTATATAATCTTTAATCTGAACGCTTAGCCATCAATACCACGTTCAATTGCTTTTTTATATGAATCGACAATCTTCTCTTCTTGTTTAATTAACTGTCCTAAAGTTAAAGTTAATTGTTGAGAGTTCTCTAAACTATCTAATTGATCCTTCTGATAATCAATGTCTCGCCAGACTAATTCATGTTCCAACTTTTTCCCTATTACGTTTAACTTCTCAATAATTTGATGCTTGAGCCGTTTTTTCCGTCTACTCTCTTGTGATTCTATTTGAGGTAGGAGTTGATAAATTGTCTCGAGTGGAATTTTTCTTTGCATATGTCCGTGCTTGACGATACAATATTCTTTACTAAAAGGACTGATTCCAGGATAGATTCCATGAATTTGATAAATACCATCGTATAAATGATACGTTCCCTTTTTAAACTCAGGAAGAAATACTCTTTTCAGTCGATAGACTGGATCTTCTCCCACAATCTCAGCTATCCACATTTTTTCATCACTATTTGGGCTTAAAGTTAGTTTTTGGGCTTTAAATTCTTCGTTCAAATCGATTACCTTTCAATTCAAATAAACCTTTCATAAATTCAGGAATTTGCTTTATTAATCTGGATGGTAACACAATAAATTCTTTTTGATTAATTTGATTAGCAATCGCTGTGTGCATATAAGCAGCTATCAATACAGCACCCAAAGGGGATGAAGACTGTCCCATCAATCCAGATATCATACCAGCTAAGGTATCGCCCATTCCCCCTATTGCCATGCCTGCATTGCCCGGGATATTGCTATAAGATAAGCCGGAAGGCTGATAAATCTCAGTTTGATGCGATTTTAATACGAGGATAGCTTGATATGAATCTGAAAATTCCTGAGGATCATTGATATTGTTCGCTTCTTGCATTTTTAGCCATTCACCCAAGTGAGGGGTAAAGATTAATTGGCCTTTACAAGAAAATGGACCTTCTTTCGCCCACAGGCTAATGGCATCTCCATCAAGAATTAACACTTGATTAGGTTGGATACTTGATAGCGTTTCACTTAATATCTCAATACTTTCTTGACTCCTACCAAGGCCCGGGCCAATTAACACGTGATTTGCTTTAGAAATCCACTGTTTCCTCAAATTTTGATCTGCCCAATTCCCAACCATCATCTCTGGAGTATGCAAATGACAAACATTTATATTAGTCTTTGCAGTTAGCAAACTTGTTAAGCCCGAACCAACATGAACACAGGCGCTAGCAGCTAATATTGCAGCCCCCGCCATCTGTTCATTACCTGCTATAATCAAACTATGTCCGTAGTTCCCTTTGTAACTATCAGATGGACGAGGATCTATAAGTGATCTTATTTTAGTCAAGCTTAATTCAATCATCGTTTTCCTCATTTCCTTGAATATAGTATTATATTAAGCTGAAATCTAATAACAAGCAAGTCAAAATAATACGCTTACAAAGTAAAAACGATGAGGCTAGGAATTTCTCATCATTTTTTATTTTTTTAATCAATAACAAGAATTGAAATACCTACTGACTGAGGTCCGGCATGTACTCCTAAAACGGGAGTTAATTCAGTCACAATGGATGTTTCAGCATTAGCAATTTCTTCAGCCAAATCTTTTTGTAATTGAGAGATTTCTTCGTTATTATTGCCGGCAAAAAGAGCGATTTTGTAGCGTTTAGCTCCTTGCAATTTTTCTTTAGCTGCTGCTAAAAGGGTTGCATAAGATCTTTTCTTCCCTCTTGCCTTATTAATGATTTCAATTTCACCGTTATGAATAGTTAATAATGGATTAATATTAAAGAAAGTACCAATCATACCAGCATACTTATTAAACCTCCCACCCTTAATAACATATTTCAACGTTCTAAACAGAGCGTAAATACCAGCTTTATTTTCCACTCTTTCTAATTCAGCTAAAATTTCCTCAGCTGACTTACCATCTTCTCTGAGTTCAGCAGCATAGATTGAAAGTAAACCAGTGATTGAAGCAATATAATTGGATTCATAAATGAAGATTTCTAAGTTTTTATACTGTTCTTTAACTACTTCATATAATTGACGCATACCGGTTAATTTTAAAGATGCTGTAATTACTACTGCTTGAGTATAACCCTTCTCTACTAAACGATCCAAAAGATCTATAATTTCTTGGATAGGCGGAATACCAGTCGATAAGACGTCATGATGTTGCATCTGTTCGTAGAATTCCCTAGAATCAATATCAATCAAGTCACGATAGTGTTTATCTCCCATTTGCAACATATAGTGAATGATTTCAATACCGTAATGTTCAGCAAGATCTGCCTTTAAGTCTTGTGAAGTATCTGCAATAATAGCTAATTTATTCATTATAATCTCCTATCTGGTCATAACCACCTGATTCAATAATCAATTCGGCTAGTAATTTAGTAGCAAATGCATGTGATACTGCATTAATACCTTCGGTTTTTTTACTTATTTCAATTCCTTCAACAACAAAGGGACGATTTTGACCTACCGTTTTAAAAACACGTTGAACAGCATTGTTAATTGACTCTGAAAACAAATCAAACCCTTCTTCGATCGTTACCCTCTTCGTTTGGAGTTCAATGCCCCTTCGAACGGTTTCAATAGGCAAAATACGTTTATAGATAGCAATAATTAAAAGAAAGGCTATCTGTTGACGTCCATACTTCCTACCCTTGATTTTAGGAATGACACCCCATTTAGAATAATTTTGAATCATCGTGGAAGTCATTGCTACTTCGTCATTCATGATTGGGCCCAAACAATCTTGAATATATTCAACCACTTCTTGGTTGAACATGGACTGTTTAGGTAATTCATCCCATGAAGGACAATGGAAAGCTAATATCTTCTCAATTTTTATCGTCACTTAGCACCCCTTTTATCTAGTTATCACCACTATATGTTACCATCTAAATACATTCTGTCAAGCAAAAAAACATATTAAAAAAACTCGAGAAAATATCTCGAGTTTTTTATTCATCAAGTTGACCATTATGAAACACTTCAGACACATCGTCATCATCTTCTAGAGCATCAACAATGGTTGTCAGTACCTCATAATCTTTTTTTGATAGATTGACAAAAGTTTTGGGTATTAAGGTTAATTCAGCTGTATAAATCACTAGCCCTTCTTGCAACAATTTATCTCTTACCTTGGCTAATTCACTGGGATCCGTATAAATCTCAAAAACTTCTTCAGAACTTTCTAAGTCTTCGCCGCCCACTTCTAGAACAAGCATCAACATTTCATCTTCATCTAGATTGTTCTTTTCTCTTTCTAAAACAATATAGCCTTTGCGATCAAACAGGTAATTAACCGTTCCGGATTCTCCAATATTACCACCATTTTTATTATAAGCAATCCTGACATTGGTCATAGTTCGGTTACGATTATCAGTCAATGCTTCGGTCAAAATAGCTACCCCTTGAGGGCCAAAGCCCTCATATATCACTTCATCATAATTCTCTCCTTCAGAGGAGGTCGTCGCCTTTTTAATGGCTCGATCGACATTATCATTTGGCATATTATTGGCTTTAGCCTTGTCCATAGCTAAACGCAAAGCGGGATTAGTGTCCGGATCCCCTCCGCTCTGTTTAGCTGCCATATAAATTTCCCGTGATAATTTTTGGAAGAGTTTCCCTCTTTTAGCATCCTGGGCACCCTTACGATTTTTTATATTATTCCACTTAGAATGTCCTGCCAATGTTATCGACTCCTTTCACTTTTATAAATCTATTTCTAATAAGATGGGGGTATGATCTTGACGCTCGCCTGAATCGATCATTTCAGATCTTTGAACTTTATCAGCGATTCGATCACTCACTAAGAAATAATCAATTCTCCAGCCTGAATTATTCTGTTTACTTGTTCGAACCCTTTGGGCCCACCAAGTATAAACGCCTTCTACTGGACCATGTAAATGACGAAAAGTATCCGTGAAACCTTTGTTTAAAAGATTAGTAAATCCTTGACGCTCTTCATCTGTAAAGCCTGCAGAAAAGTGATTTCTGTCTGGATGAGCCAAGTCAATTTCTTTATGAGCTACATTAAAATCACCTGTCGCAATCACAGGCTTTACTTGGTCTAAACATACTAAATAATCAGCATACTTTTCATCCCAATTCTGACGATCCTCTAGTCTCTTTAACTCGCTTCCAGCATTTGGAGTATATACATTAGTAAGGTAAAAATCAGCAAATTCCAATGTCATTATTCTACCTTCATAATCCATTGGATGAGGACAAGAAATTTCTGGATAAGAAACTTCAGCTTTTAAGTCTTTCTTATACATAAACATCGTTCCAGCATATCCCTTACGAGCTGGTTCTTGAGAAGAACGCCAAGCTATTTGATAATTAGGGAATAGTTCCTCTATAACCTTTTTATGTTTTTTGGTTGGTCCCTTAGCAGATAACTTAGTCTCTTGAATAGCTATTACATCTGCTTGCAAAGCGTTGAGTTTAATCAAAACTTCTCGAGACAGGATGGCTCGATTAGAATCACTGGTCAATGCAGCGTTTAGTGAATCAATATTCCAAGATATAATTTTCATTTCATTCTCCTTTTTAAATATTAGCCTCTTTATTTTATCATATTTAGCCTTGCTTCTCGAATGGTCTATAAATCTCTCAACTGTTTCAACTCATAGTGTTTACGATAGAATGCTAGTATTAAAATAATTAATGAACCTAACCAAGCCATCGGATTAGATAAGACCGTTCCAGAAAATCCAATCATAGGAGTTAATACAAAAGCGGCAATAACCCTCATGACTAATTCCGCAATACCAGCTAATCCAACTCCTGCTAAAGCATTTAAACCAATACTTCGCCCCACTATAAAAGTGTCTACCATATTGTAAAATAATTGGAATAAATTCCCCATTATTAAAGGAATCGAAAAACGAATAATCTTTTTAATGGAGGATCCGGTTGTCATATCATTCAATGGCCTACCTCCTAAGTTTAAATACCTACTCAGTATAGGAAAAACTAAAGATTGCTTCAATGAAATGAAAACACATTCTTTAGTAAAAAAAGCCGAACATTTAAATTTAACAAAAGATTATATATTTTTATGCTCTTCCGAAAGACAACTATCTTTGTTACAATCATTTCATCAATTTGAGGAGGAATTCAATGGAAGCCATTCGCAATTATTTTAAGTTTTCTGAGAACAATACGGACCTAGGAACAGAGATACAAGCAGGAATCACTACCTTTCTTGCTATGTCTTATATCATGTTCGTCAATCCAGCCATTTTGTCACAAGCAGGTATGCCGGCACAAGGAGTATTTCTAGCTACTATTTTTGCTGCTGCTATTTCAACTTTATTCATTGGAATATTTGCTAATGTTCCTTACGCCTTAGCTCCCGGGATGGGATTAAATGCATTCTTTACCTATACGGTTGTTTTTGCCTTAGGATTCACTTGGCAAGAGGCACTATCCATGGTATTCATTTGTGGAATCTTGAACGTTTTAATCACTATCACTAAAATTCGTAAATTGTTAATCGTTTCAATTCCTGCATTTTTACAACATGCTATTTCTGCTGGTATCGGTATTTTCATCGGCTATATCGGTTTAAAAAATGCTGGTCTTTTACAATTCACCTCAGGTGCCGGGAATATTATCTCTGTCAATAATGGAGATCCTATGGCGGAAACAATCTCTGGTGGAGTATTCAGCGTTGTAACTGATGGTGGTATTGTCCCAGAATTGGTTAATTTCACCCAACCAGGTGCCTTAATTGCAGTTGTTGGTATAATTGTCACCATTATCCTAATGATGAGAAAGTCTAAAGGAGCCATTTTAATCGGTATCGCTGTTACAACTGTATTAGCTTTCCTAACCAATGTGGTTGACTTAGGACAAGTTTCATTCGCCGATAATTCTCTCTCTTCTGCTTTTGCTGACCTTGGGCAAATTTTTGGCGTAATTTTCACCAGTGCAGGAATCCCTTCTCTATTTGGCGATCTTACTCGCTTACCAATTGTTTTAATGACAATCTTTGCTTTTTCACTTTCTGATGTTTTTGATACAATTGGTACCTTTATTGGTACTGGTTTACGCTCAGGTATCTTTTCAAAAGCCGATCAATTAGCTTTAGAATCCGGTTCAGGATTCACTTCTAAGATGGATAAAGCCTTGTTCGGCGACTCTGTAGGGACAATTTTTGGAGCAATTCTAGGTACTTCCAATACTACAACCTTTGTCGAGTCATCTGCTGGGATTGGAGCTGGAGGTCGTACAGGCTTTACTTCAGTGGTAACAGCGCTTTGCTTTGTTCTTTCTGCTTTCTTATCGCCAATCATCTCTTTAATTCCTGCACAAGCAACAGCACCAGCCTTGATTATTGTCGGGATTTTGATGGTTAGCTCTCTATCCGATATTGACTGGTCGAATTTTGAAGATGCTGTGCCGGCATTCTTCGCATCTGTTTTTATGGGTTTAACCTACTCCATTTCCAACGGAATTGCAGCAGGATTCATTCTCTATGGAATCATTAAAACAGCTAAAGGACAAACTAAAGAAGTTCATCCAATTATTTGGGTATCGATTGTTCTCTTTATCATCAACTTCATCGTGCTAGCTATTATTTAAGAATAATACTTAAAACACCTGCTTTCTTTTTAAAAAAAGCAGGTGTTCAGACTGAAGACAAACCCTTTGTGAGTTAATCTCAAATAAAGGGGTTGTCTTT
>NZ_JBNUPJ010000017.1:0-50498 GCF_050409485.1 Facklamia sp. P12945 | reverse complement strand
GCTTCACCTTTTGCCACAATCAAAACATTGCCTGGATGAATTAAGTCACTTCTTAAATTATTCCAAGACTTCAATTGCGCAACCGTAATCCCATGCATATTAGCTATTTTGCTTAGCCAATCGCCTCGTTTTACCGTATAAGTTTTGCTTACTGTCGGTGTGCTTGGTTTTTCTGGTGTTGGTTCAGCCGGCTTTTCTGGTGTTGGTGCTGGACTTGACGCTTCACCTTTTGCCACAATCAAAACATTGCCTGGATGAATTAAGTCACTTCTTAGATTATTCCAAGACTTCAATTGCGCAACCGTAATCCCATGCATGTCAGCTATTCTAGCTAACCAATCGCCTGAACGTACGGTGTAAGTTTTTGCATGAGATACAAATACTGCTGGTTGATTAGTAGAAACATTTTGATTAATTGTCGGACTTGTTTCTGTTTTTGTTGTAGGTGTTTCTGTTGTCTCCTCTTTAATATCTGCCTGATTTTCTACAACTGAATGAGCATTCTTCACCCATACCTTCAGTACATCTCCTGGATGGATTAGGTTGCTAGTTAAACCATTTAATTCCTTCAACTCATCCATAGTCATTCCATGATTAATCGCGATACGATAAACTCCGTCGCCGGCCTGTACCGTATAACTACCGATTGCATAATTACTTTCTTGGGCATAAACACTTGGTAAGTTATCTATTTGAGTAACTGCTACTGTAGCTAATACTGACATTGAAATAGACAATAGGCTTGTCTTGATTGCTTTGTGTCTCATTATGGATCCTCCTTTATTAATTCGGTTGACTTTACTTACAAAGTATATCATATCATTGTGTAAAAATAATGAATAATACGCATTCGTAATATTTGTAATAAAAAAGCCAGTAAAACTGGCTATAAAAATCTATTTATTCAAAAAGCTTTTGCTCTTTAATTGCATCCTCAAGCGATATGTTTTTTAATTGTTCTAATAAATCACTAAGCGTCTCCTGCGACTCACTGATCTTAGTCAAATCACTTTTTTTAATTTGGTCAGCAAATTCTAATTGATCTACGAATTCCTGATACATATCTTGAATTTTATCACGATTGGCCTCATAAGTTTGCTGGTCTTCAGGCAATGAAGCAAGATTATCAAAATGTTTTTGATACAAACTTTCCATTTGTTTATCCAAGTCTAATGTTTGCTGGTAATAGGCATAATTTTTCCAATGAGTTAATAATTCCTCTTGACTATATTCTTTAGCTTTTACTTTCTCAGGCTCTGTTAAAGAATAATCCGAAACAAACTTGGCAACTTCTTCTGTTAATTGCAATTGTCCCAACTCAAAATCTTGTTCGATTTTAGCTAATCGCTCTTGGTAGTTTCTCAAATAAACTAGGTAGGTTTGATCCACTATACTGTTTAGCTGATTTAAAGCAACCGACATATAACCGGTAAAATTCTCAACTTCCGGGTCTTCTTTCAGCAGGTCCTGATAGACTTCCGTTAAACGGAACTTTCTGTATTTTTCTTTAAAGGCTTCAATTTCATCACTTACTTCCATCTTAGCTTCAAGATAAGCCTGTGGTAAAAATTCAATAATTGCTTGGTCATCTTTTTTTGATACATACTCGCTAGTTACTTCCACTGTTGTTTGGTCATCCTCAGCATCAATAGGATTGACTAGTGGCAATAGCACAACGGTTGCAATTAAACTTAATATCATTTTTTTCATTTTTTCATTCCTTCTCTCCATTATGAAGTTTCTTATTTAACAGTAAATCAATGTGTTCAATATTATCCTCTAGATAAGCTGAACTAGTTGGTTGAAAGCCTAAGCCCTTGTAAAAATCGATCAAATAAGTTTGACCGGATAGCTTGATCGAAGGATAATTTTTTTGATTAAATAGAAATTCAATAGCTTTAGTCATTATTTGATAAGATAAGCCTTGATTCCGTTGATCTTCTTTCACCAAAACACGACCAATTGATGCTTCTTCAAAACTCACCCCAGGAGCTAATAATCGACAATAGGCAAATATTTCCCCATTTTCTTCAAGGAATAAATGATCAGCCTCTATATCTAAATAATCAATGTCTAAATAGGGACACTTTTGCTCAACCACAAATACTTGGCACCGTAATTGCAATATTTGATAAAGTTCGTAAGTGCTCAAGTCATTAAATTGTTTTATTTTCCATGTCATTTAAGCCCTCCTATTTTAATGGATGCGCTCTTATTAATTACTTATTGATTTTAACAATAAAATAAGAACTAAGCAATAAAGAATGCTAAGTCCTTATTTTCTCTACCTCTATTAATAGGTCTCAAAATATCGATCCAGTTCCCATTGGGAAACATTTTTTAAATAATCCTCATATTCCAATGTTTTTTCTCGAATAAAGTTACTGGCGATATGTTCACCTAAACTTTCCATTATTTCTGGACTGGTCTTCAGTGCATTCACAGCCTCTTTTAAACTAGCTGGGAGCTGATAGATCCCTTTAAGCATACGTTTTTCTTGATCCATTTCATAAATATTTTCACGTACTTCTGCTGGAGGAGTAATTTTCTCCTCAATCCCTTTTAGTCCAGCTGTTAATAGTGAAGCTAAGGCTAAATAAGGATTAGCTGAAGGATCTACACTTCTAACTTCGATACGAGTAGAATTACCACGCGCAGCTGGAATGCGAATTAATGGTGAACGGTTTTGACCAGACCAGGCAATATAAACAGGCGCTTCATAGCCACTGACTAAGCGCTTGTATGAATTAACAGTTGGATTCACAATAGCTGTGTAAGCTGATGCATACTTCATTAAACCACCAATGAAATAATAAGCTGTTTGCGAAAGCCCCTCTTTACCTTCCGGGTCATAAAAAGCATTACCATCTTCTGTAAACAAAGACAGATTAAAGTGCATACCTGAACCTGCCAAACCATAAACCGGTTTTGGCATAAAGGATGCGTGCATATTATGACGATGGGCTACTGAGCGAACAATTAATTTGAAAATTTGAATGTTATCACAAGCTGTTAAAGCATCTGAATATTTCCAATCAATTTCGTGTTGGCCAGGTCCGCATTCATGGTGACTGGCTTCAATCTCAAACCCTAAGTCTTCTAACTCTAAAACAATATCACGACGAGTATTTTCTGCTGAATCAATCGGAGCTAAGTCAAAATAGCCTCCCTTATCATTTAATTCCATGGTGGGATTCCCATTCTCATCATTTTTAAAAAGATAAAATTCTGGTTCTGGCCCCAAGTTGAATGAAGTAAAACCTAGTTTTTGCATTTTAGTAAGCACTCTTTTCAGGTTAGTTCTCGGATCACCTGAGAAGGGCTGACGATGGGCTGTTTCCACATCACAAATTAAAGAAGCAACATTACCGCTTCCTTCTTTCCAATTATAAACTAACCAAGAATCATAATCCGGTACCAAATACATATCACTTTCTTCTATCCGAACAAAACCATCAATGGAGGAACCATCAAAAGTCATATTATTATCAAGAGCTTTTTCGATTTGTGAGACTGGAATTTCTACGTTTTTAATTTTCCCCATAATATCGGTAAACATTAAACGAATGAATTGAACCTTTTGTTCCTTAATATCCTGTAAGATCGCTGCGCGTGTCCATTTGTTTTGTGACATAATTGCCTCCTAAGCTAAGAATAAGCTCATTATAGTCCTCTATTTGGGACTTGTTTCACTTTAATCTAAAGTTTCTTAAGTTGAATTTCCGAACGTTCAGAAATATAAATCCACTTATTTTTCTCCTTTCTATAAGGGGGACTTAAAATAAATGGAGTTATTACTCAAAACTTCTAAAGTATTTGGACTCGGGATAAGAAAAGACATCTTGGAGCTGTCAGAAGTTTGACACTTAGAAATCGCTTATTTTTAATGATCTTTTTAACTTCATACTTAGAGTTACTTTTATCAGCATTATGCTTAATAGGATTGAAACACAGCTCAAGATAATGATTCAATTAGCCTGTTTTTTCGCCTATAAATCATCGATCAGCTGCATAATTGATGCCATTAGATTCTCATTATCTATAAATGGAATAGCAAAATAGTTCCTAAATTACAGGATGATTTTATTTCTTTTTCTCCAGCTTAAAATTTTCAATTAAAAATACGGAGGAAAAATAGAGAATCGGTAGTATAAAATAACTAATTATTTTAAAAGTATTGTCTGAAATATATGATAAAAAAAGAAAACTAATTAGAAGAACAACTTGAAGAAGACCTAACCAGGGTTTACCTGAAATCTCTATATAATCACCCGATTTGACCTCTAGGGGATTGCTTCTCATCCCTAATTGCTTAACAACTATAGTTGAACCTTCTACTACCTCAAGAGTGATTGTCTCATTCGTATGTATTTTCCCAATTGACTTGCCATCCTGATAGACAGTTAGGGGCATTAATCCCCCCATAAAATAAGCATTTCTTGTAATCTTTACCTGCATATTATTCCTCCTCTATTTCGTTTAATTATATCACAAGCTAAAGTAAGTCTTAAAAAGGCGAAAGTATCTTTCATCAAAGATTCATCACAGCATCTCATCAAAGAATGAGAGCATCATCAAAGGAATCATCTTCTCAACTACAGCTCACCCTTCTTCCTTGCGATGAGCCACCATGTCCTTCCTTTTACGGTAGAGTCCGTCTGTCTTCAAAGTTATTAATACATTTGGTGGTAGGATAGGGCCTGTTCAATCGCTTTTAAAGCATGACGATTCATTTCAACAAAACGAGTAGCTTCTTGATAATGATAGGAAGTCCCTTCGTCTCGCAAGGCTTTAAAAGGAGTTAAAAAAGTATTTTCTGCTATCTCTTCTAAAGTCTCACAGCAGCCCGCACTTATAACTTCTTCCACCCCATAAGCAATTAAAAGTTCTAAAATAGCCGTTGCTGCTGCCGCAGCAACAAAGGCTTGGACCAGACATACTGGGATCATTCCAAAAGAGGGGACAGACCTCTGGTTTTTGCTTGGGGCTTGCTTCACAATGACTAATCTTTCCTCTTACATTATTTATAAAGTGGCAGAACACCTTTTTTACTATACGCTTGATTCATTGGGTCTGCAATAGTTTTGTGGAGTTGGTCTAAGGGTTGGATTTTACTTCCTCCTTACTTAGGGTAAACTATAGCAAATATTAGGAAATATAATAAATATAACATCTTAAGAGATATAAAAAAAAGGAGAGTCATAAAAACTCTCCTTTAATAGGATTTACTTTAATTTTCTGAGCTTGTCTCTAATAATTGAGTCGTTAATACTTCTTCTGTAAATGATTCTTCCTTACTTGTTGAAGTTACTCCTTCAATTTCAGTAGTAATTGGTTGAACTTCAAAAATTTGTTCAACAACTGATTCTTCAGTTACTTCAACTTCTCCTGACCATTCTACAGGGCTAACTTGTTCGATAGTTGTTTCTGGTTCAACCGTTTCTTGAACCGTTGTTTCGACGGTTGTTTCTTCAACCGGGATAACTTTTTCTTCCATTTCACTTGATTCTACGGTTGTAGCAGCTGCCTCCACCGTTTCTTTAGCTGTTTCAATAGCTTGACGGGCCTCAACCATACGAACAGAGTTGTCTTCGTTTGAAGGAATGTATACGAAGTCTGTGACGTTTTCGTCAACTGGCATATACATTAAGATTTCATTTGTTACAACATCACGATATGCAATCATTTCGATTCCGTTTAAGATTTCGATGGACTCGTCGTAGCCATTAGCAAACATATATTTGATTCCGCCAACCATTACACCAAGTGCCATATCTTGATCTGTGTATTCGTTTACGCCAGCACGGTAGTAGTCACTGAAAGCGACGTCAGTTACTATTGTTACGTATCCTTCAGATATCATGTTACGGTAGTGACCTGGCGAGTTTTTCCATACTTCAAACATGCTTACCGCTAGGTTGTATTCAAGGTTTTCAGTGTTGGAACCTTGCGGGATATATGAGTTAACTAAGTTTTCACCCATGAATGGTAAGAGTGTTTCAGAGTCATCTAATAGTCTCACATAATCAACACTTGCTAACTGCTGTTCGTCGCTAGCATCTTCAACATCGGCGATTGCGTGTTTGATCTGGTTACCATTCTTATCGAAGAAGTTCATATTACCGTTTTCTTGTAAGCCTTCTACACGAGGTACCATGAACTCTTTATGAAGAATTGGTGAGAATCCTACGCGGTTTAATCCAAGCATTTTACGTTCTTGGTTAACTAACTTCAAGAATTCGTTGTTGAATTTGGCATAATTGTAGTATAAACGTGCTTGTTCAGACGTCTTGATTGAAACAACCTCATCATTACCGTCTTCGGGTTCCGTCGTTGTGGTTGTATCGTCTGGGACTTCGATGATTTCACCGGTAGTGGTTGTATCTTCGGGTTCATCAACGACAGTTGTCGTCGTGTCTTCTGGTTCATCTACAACGGTAGTCGTTGTATCTTCAGGGTTTTCTACGACTACTGTAGTGGTGGTATCCTCAGTTGTATCTGCGACGGTGGTCGTTGTATCCTCAGGTTGGTCAACAACAGTTGTTGTGGTATCTTCAGGCTGATCTACTACTGTAGTAGTCGTGTCTTCTGGTTGATCTACGACGGTTGTCGTTGTATCTTCTGGTTCTTCTACAACGGTAGTGGTTGTATCCTCTGGTGCGTTTACAACTGTTGTCGTCGTGTCTTCTGGTTTGTCTACAACAGTTGTTGTAGTGGTAGTATCTTCAGGTTCATAAATAACGGTAGTAGTCGTATCTTCGGGTTCCTCAACAACCGTGGTCGTAGTGCCTTCAGGGGTTTCTACTACTACTGTAGTATTGGTATCTTCGGGTTCCTCTTCTGCTGCCTCTTCAGTTATCGGTGTTTTTTCTGGTAATATCGTGATTATTGGCTCGTCAACTGTAACGACCGGACTAATATTCACTTGATTTATTGCATTATATTCATCTATTTCGTTTAACTTTTCTAATGACTCAAAAATAATGATATCACCCGTCATTAACTCAGCCTCTTCTTCCAAGTAACCATTTAGTTCGCGTAAGTCATTGTAATCGACTTTCATGGCTTGAGAAAGATTAAATAAAGTATCTCCATATTGAATGACGTATGCTGACAACTCTAATTCAGCTTGTTTTTCTAATTCTAATTTTATTTCTTCTACAGTGTTTATTTTGTTTACTTCAATTTTTTTTGCATTTTCTATTGTTTGCATTATATAATTCATCAAATTTTCGTCTGCAAGCATTTCTTCTTTTTCATCAAATTTAGAAATATTGCTTTTGTCATTTTCTACTAACAATTGAATGAATGATTTGTCTTCCTCTTGTGCATTAGTTGATGGAGTTACGCTAGCGAAAGAAACCAAACTACAGGCGGTTATGACAACTGTCTTAGCAGCTATAGCTATCCACTGGCCTTTTACTTTTTTTAAATTTTTCATCTTCGATCTCCTTTGTGATGTTTATAACTGATATAATTCAACTTTAAATCATATAAATTTTATATGATATGTATTCTAAAGACTTTAATTCTTAAATCTGCGTCATGTCAACTAATTTATTCAACAATTAAAATCAATTAATTATTTAGGTTGATAAATTCCTTGTTTTTTCTCATGTTTAAGCAAAGTGAGAGCATTATCCAGCTCAATTCTTGTCAAATCATTGTCACTGAAGTGACTGGGTGCAATTGTTCCTTGATACCAATCTTGTTGGTTAAAGTAGCTTTGCAATTCTTGAGACTCAAATCTACGTCCTTTTCGAGCATAGATTTCATTTCGAGCATAACATAATGCTTTAGCATCTAGATGTTTCACTTCATCATCTGTCAACAATCGTTGATTGCTATCTGGAATAATATATTCTTTAGACAAAGCTGAATCATCTTTGGTCGAATTTCCTCCAACAAAAAGTTTGGCAAATTCAGCTGCATCTGTTGCAGGAGGTAAATCAGAAGGTGAAGATTCTACATTTTTATTGTCTTCAACATATGGATGTGTTATTTCAACTGATTTTTCAGCCATAAAGTCTGTAAGATTCATAGAGTCCTGTGACATATAGCCTACATAAGATTCATCCTTCTCTCCTTCAAAATAATTATCAATAAAGTTACTTATTAATTCTAACTTAACTCTATCTTCTCCAGTTTCTCTTAGATACATAATAGCTCCTGTTAAAGGACCAGATTTATCACTATCAACTAAATCCCCAATTGTTATTTGGTGAGATAAAGCTCTTTTAATTTCTGTCAAATTTTCTAAATAACTCATGTATTGAATTTCAACTGGCTCAACTTCTTTTTTAGTAAAGTGATAGTATTCATATGTTGGGGGTTCATTAAAAGCTCCATGTGAGACTCTTACAATTTTTTCATTTGGCAACATACTAATTCCAGTATAATCTAAACCTTCGATATAAAAATTAACCATTTCATTCTCTTGAGCAAATGTCCTTAAAGTTCCAAAAAGGCTGAATAAAGATAATATAATTAAAAGTGTTTTTTTCATTTTATAATCTCCTTATAGGTTTTCTGAGGCTTTCTCTAAGTCAAATTGAATTATTTGATTTTCAGCAAATTTTAATACTATTTTTGAACTCTCTTCAATCGATTCTGTTAGTTTAAAAGGAACAGTAACAATAACTGAACTGCCATTTTCTGGCGTTTCATCCATCGCTTTTATTACTGGATGTTTTCCCTTCAACTGATCAGGTATTTGATTATACTGAATTGGTAGAAGTTTAAGATTTATATCCTCAATTGCAATCTCTTCATCGCTAACTTGAGCAATCTCAAATGTTCTATACACATTTTCAGATAACTTTTGGCCTGGAAAATCACAGTCAATTAATTTTATATCCAAAAATAAAAAGTCGTTATTATATCTCATATTGGCAATCTTTACTGAAGAGAAATATGAATTGTGTCCAGCCGCATATTCCCATCCATCTTCGATATTCTGAGGTAATTCATTGACTATTCTTATATTCTTTTCATGAAAAGTTTCTTTTGTATCTTCTGAGGAGTCAGATCTCATATTTTGGAGTTCGAATAACTCCTTTACTTGCTTTTCTAAAGAAGTTACTCGATCTTCTAAGTCAACTTCCTCAGCGTGTACTATCATTCCGGGCATTCCTAATAACATTGCACAAATTAAAAACTTCTTCATTATAATCCCCCTAAATTTCTATCGATACTATAATTGATTACCACTTTGCATAAAATTTTTCACTGTCTCTCCAATAAAATAATAATATTTTCTTATTTAATTAATAGATTACCAAAGATCACTTAAAAGGGAGCTAATTCTACTTCAACGACAACTTTAAATACCTAAACAGCATCTCCAAATCTTTTCAATTAAGTTGAGCTATTCTTAATTTATTTAGTAAGGAAATTATATGTTAAAATAGGTTAAGGATTCTTAAATATAAATTCAATATGAGGGAGTATTTATGGACTTACTTAATCAGATTAGTCTTTATGAGTTGTGTTATTCAGCAATCTTTATTTTTTCAATTATTATTCATTATAAAAAAGTAAATTGGTATGAATGGCTAGCTGTTTATTTTTTCATGGCTACTCTAGCAATTAATCCACTTTATATAACTAGATGGCAAATAGCCATCACCTATTTTGTCGTCATTATTTTAAGCCACACCTACTTTTCTCAATCATTCGACAAAACGATATTATTTTCTTCCCTCAGCTATATCAATTTAGCTTTAATTGATCAGTATTATCGTATACTCACGAGTTTTATAGATATTGAGTCGCTCAGTTTTTATTTTGTATTCTCTTGTACTAGTATCCTACTTATATGGCTATTGACGCGAATAGAGGCCTATTTATTTATGCGATTAATCGAAAGGTTCCCCCAATTGGTACACAAAGGGTTAGTCTTTTTATCGATTCTTTCACTCGGTATTTTATTGCCCGCACTTATTCAAGCAGTGCAAGAATTTACAGGTGACTCTAAGGGCATCACTCAATTCGTTTTAGCCATCAATTTAACCATTTTTCTTCTCTTCATTTCTGGAGCCATCTTTCTTTATTTTGCCTTGGAAAAAATGAAAGAAGCCCAAAGACAAATTGCCCAACAAAAAATTAACCAAGAATACAGCAGCATGATCACCCAGCAATATACCGAAATGCGAAAGTTTCGACACGATTATAAAAATGTTCTACTGAGTATCGAAGGACTTATTCGAGAAAAAGCGTGGGATGCTTTAAGTTCATACTTTTTCCAAGAACTCGCCCCAGATTCTGAAACAAATCAAATCGAGTCTAATGCCCTGAACCCTTTAGTTTACTTAAATAATCCTGAATTACGTATGATTTTCTACTCAAAATTATCCTACGCTATAGCTAACGGGCTGAAAGTTCACCTAGAGATTAGTGAAAACTTGCCCCGTTTAGAAGAAGATTTGATGGCTATAAGTCGAATGTTGGGGATTATCTTGGACAATGCAATTGAAGCGTCTCTACAACAAGACCAAGCTCAAATTGATGTTCTAATTACTCAATTAGATCAAGAATACTTGATTATGGTAGCTAATCCGACCCAAGCTTCTGCTCAAGAACTCATAAAAATGCGACAAATGGGTTTTTCAACCAAGGGTGAAAACAGAGGGTTTGGCTTAAGTAACCTTCAAGAACTCGCTAAAGATGCTGATATCAGTCTTTTTACATCGATTGAAAATAATCAATTTGTTCAAGAACTCTACATTCCACTTGCTAGAAAGGTTGATAATCCATGAGAAATATTGTGATTTGTGAAGATATACCTGAGCAATTAGATAATATTCGCTCTAGTATAGAAAAATACTTAATGATTGAAGAACTTGACTTAAATATTGTCTTAGCAACTTCAGACCCTTATCTCGTATTAAATTACATAAAAAAACAAGATAAAGGAGAGACTCTCTACTTTTTAGATATTGATTTAGGGGTTGATATTAACGGTATTGACCTCGCTCAAACTATTAGAAAAGAAGATGATCTAAGTAAAATTGTCATTATTACTACATTAAGCGAGATGATGCCTTTAGTCTTTCGCTATAAGCTTGAAGTGCTTGATTTTATTATCAAAGATAATTTTGAATCTATTGAATCTCAAGTAAGAAAATGTATTGATACAGTCCTTAGCCGTGAAAAATTAAACAGCCAAACCAAAGAAAAGTTTACAGCTACTATGGGACGTCGAACCATTGTGGTTGACTATCAAGATATTTATTACTTCCAATCAATTGAAAACCATAAAATTGTTTTAGTCGGAAATAACGTTTATTATGAATTTTATGATTCCCTAGCTGACATAATCGATCGTACATCTTTTACACAAGTCCACCGCTCCTATGTTGCTAACATTGAAAATGCAACCCTCTTTGATAAAAGTCAAAGAGAACTTTATTTTCCTGAAGATTTGCATATACCTGTTGGACGCGTTTATAAAGAAAATGTTGATAATCAACTCAAATAAAAAAAGTGACCAAAAGGCCACTTTTTTATTTGAAATGCCAAGGAATTTTGAGGAATTGAAAGCTAGCTATAAAATACAAACTTATTAGAATTAAAATCAAAACGATCCATTTAATATCTGATCGATGAATGACTGGATCGATATATTCCTGATTGATTCCTATTCGTTTATTATCCTCTTTAAACACTATCCCGATAAGCCCCTTCTTTTCTAGTCCGAAAATGATGGTCTGATCTTGATAACTAAAAGGAATATTAAACCACTTGCTTTGATCAGTATCGAAGTAAACAATTTGATAAGGAGGCTTATCAGAACTCAAATAGAGTGTTGATTGTCCAATTTCTTCTAAAGGATTCTTCTGCCAATCTTCAGCTTCAATTTGATAATATTTTATCTGACTATCTTCTAGATTATATAAATTATCAATCATTTCTGCTGAACGTTCCTCTACTTCAAAATTTAAAATCCCATTCAAATCTGTCTCTATAATTAATTGTTGATTAGATACTTCGATATAGTATTGATGGTTGCTAACATTCGAAACGGCGTGAACACTCTCAGCCTTCTCTAGAAAAAAAGCTATAAATAAAAATATTATTAAAAGTAATTTAGCTTTACTCATTATCCTCATCCTGGTTTAAATCCTTAAACTCAACTGCAAAACTACCTTCTTCTTTTATTTCAAAAGTTAGTATTCTTACCGAATTTCCAGTCACGTAGCCAGTCAAGGCTAATTGTTGTTCTTCAGATAAAGTGTTCAATGGTCTTTCTTCAACTTTGAAATCTAAAGTCTCTTTAACTTCTTGCTTATCTTCATCAAAGCGATAGAGCTTATCTACTTCTTGTCCGTCAAAAAGGATGACTTCAACTTGAGCAAGCTCTTTTAACTCTTTCTCTGCTTCATCTTCAAAAATGAATTCTATTCGGAATAACAAATCAAATTGTTGATAAATAGTTTCTGCTAAGTTCTCTAAGACTTCAAATAAATCTGTAATCCGACCTTCTTTAACTTCTTTCTTAGCTTGTCCTTGTAACACAAGCCAAATTCGTTGAAGGACATTTTGTAAAGTGTCAGTTGAATTTACAGTTGAATAATCTTCAGCATAAACAGTTGGAACAATATCCTGCCATTGTGGGCTTATACCCTCTGAAACACCTTGGTTGATATCAGAGTTTGAACTAGGTGCTTTTGGGGTTAAAGGTAATTTAACTTTGTTTCCTGCTTGAGAGGGTTTTTGAATAGGAGTGAAATGATCGTCTGAGTTTAGTTGACCCAATCCATCTGCCGGCTCATCAATTGTAGGGACTTCTATATTCACTCTAAACTGATGATAGATATCAGTCAGATTATGTGAGCTAGTTAAGTAATTATCACCTAAAATACCAGAGTTCCCGGATGCAATATATTCTGGAATTAAATATAAACCATCTTGATCATCAAAAAAGAGAATACTGTTGGTTTTCAACTTATAAAAACCATTACGATCAGGATTAATATCATAATCATAGGAACGGACTTGCATAGATACATATGCTGCGAACTTCTCCGCTTCTTCAATAGAAGTAAAGTGAATACTGTCAGGTGTCCACCTTGTATCTAGACGGTTCTCACCATAACGCACCACGTAAGTTTCATCCACTTTGAATATATCATAAAATTTCTCTGGATTATTTTTAATATGTTTTTCAGCTGAGGTTTTAGCTTGGTCAAAAGAAGTGAAATAATTTTCATTTTCTTTTACATCTCTCAATTTATTATGGTACGAAACCGTATAAACATTACCTAATTTGAAAATATCGTAACGGTATGTTTGTCTCCTATCACTTACTATGTATTTGAGTACATCCTTTTTAATTTCATCCAAAGAGTTGAAGCCATAAGCATTCACTTTATCCGGTCGTTCAATTATAGTTGGGATATTTATATCTTGAACACCCCAAACATCAATCTCATAGCCTTCTATTTCATCTTTATTCATTGAATCTTCAGGATGAACTTCGTGAATAGAATAGCTATAACCTCTTGGTAATCTCTTAATCGCTTCTTTAATCTCTTCTTCTGAATAATATATTTTTTCTTCAATCCATTTTGGATAGGTAAAATAATAGTGATAGCCTGAACCATTTATATAACCATTCTTCACAGCTAAGTTGTCAGGAATGTTAGCAGGTGGATCTTTCATTACTTCCGTATCACTATAGTAGACATCATAATTTTTAAAAATATAGTAAGACTCAGTTAAAAATCCAAAATAGGTCATTCCTTCATAAAATGGCTCTACTGGTGAAATTATTCCCCCTAAATACTTTCTGTCATATGGTAAATCTTTAACTTCTGCATATGGAACATTTAAATAATCTGATATTTCTCTCAGATCATCTTGTATTTTTGCTTTACCATTATGTTCAAGTAATAATCCCTTTCCAAAATAACGTTCTGGTATATTTAGACTAGTTTCATTTGATTCTTTCATTGGCGTAGAATCATTAATAAGAAGCCTATATGAATATATTTTTTTTCCTAAAATTTCTGTAGCAAACTCATTTACAAAGGAAATTTTTTCAACATTTATATCCTTAAAAATTGTTTTTAAATCAAAAATTAAATTATCCATGTCTTCTTCAAACAGATATGTATGCTCAATCACAAATTTTTCCTTATTTGTTAATATTGATTTTTCTGGAAACCAAGCTGAATAGTTGCCATCACGCATCTTCACAATTGTGAAGTAATAATTTTCTTCATGTCCTTTTATCTTTTTCTTTGCGAAAGCCACCGCTTCTTCTTCCGTTTGGAAGATGTTGGCCTTGTTGGCTGAGAATTCCTTATCTAAAATAGTCAGTGCATGTGAATCTGCTTGATACGGACTTAATGATAATTGAGTGCCTTCTTGAATTAGCTTCCAATTACCTAACTTGGTATCATTATGATAAATTTCCATAATCTTTCGATCCGCAAAGTTTGTTTGATCAAACTGATCGCTTAAGCGACTAATCACTCTCTCTTCTAATTCACTTCCACTAAGATCTTCACTTACTTCTGAGCGAATCGCATTTAAATGACTTAGAAGTTCTTCTTCGGTATAATCGCTCACCAGAACAAAGGGGTCTGTTTGATTGTCTGAAACCTGCTTATCTTGATTAATTTTTTCCTGACGGCGAATTTCCGCCTGGGCTTGTCTTTGACTCAAAGTGACATAGCTTCCGTTTTGGGGGTTGAATTCTTCCTGTCCGATTTGACCGCTGATATACTCACTATAGTCTGCTAGAGAAAGAGGTTTTTCAGTTTCTGTATACTGACCTTGCTTTTTTAAATTACCGAACAATTGCGAAACATGTATTTCAAAGCCATCATATAAGTTCAACTTCGTTTCACTAGTAATAGTATCGCCAAACTTACTTTTAATATAGCTTTGTTTGAATTCACCTATCAATGTTTTGGGATTCAAGAGTACTCCAACTCCCGTATGATCCCACTCTTTAATAAGCATTTGTCTTCGGTGAGCTAGATCAGGATTACTTTGATCAAGGAACCACTTATTGACAAATCTCGCAGCCATTCCTTCTAAGCCTAACTTTTCAATCTCTTCAGAACGAACTTCTGTATATAAATGGTTAGCAGGTACAAAATCACTATTATACCCAGCCTGATTGGCAGTCTCAGTATCTAGGGCATGCGTATCACCATGCTCTGCAATAAAATCTTGACCGATCGGCTTTTCTTTAACAAGCTTCTTAGCCGCTTCTTTTAATCTTGAATCTTCCTGAAGAGGATTTAAACCGTTCTTTACACGCAGCTCATTGACTTTGGCAAATACCGCTTGACTGATAGCCTCTTCGACATCCGCGATAGTAATTGATTTTTCATTCTCTTCCACTTCTTCTGTAGGAGACCCTCCTTGAGTTTCATTACTGATTCCTGCTTCTTCACTTGTCATAACCCTTGACTCAGGATTAACTTTATCAGCATCAACAGATTTTTTTTCTGCTTGGTCATCGCCTATTTCTTCCGCAGAAGATTCTAGCATCTCATTTATAGCCGTTTCACCTTCAACTTCAGAAAAATTTCCAGCATCCTCTTCTCTATTTATCACAGAGTCAGCAGATTCAATTCCCGCTTTTTCAACTTTTACATTAGCTGTCGTCTCATCTTCCTTATAATCATTCACTTCATTCACTTCTTCAGGACTGATTGTTTTAATTGGAGATTCCTCTTGAGCAGAGACTGTTATCAAGCGCTGATGTACCATACTCGTGCATAATAGTGACATTGTGAGTATACTCACTTTTTTTATATCCATAATACCCTCCCTAAGTTCTCTAATGTGTCTAATTCAAATGGCTTATAAAAGGAAACGATAAATTTCTGAAACATGTGATGATCTTAACAAAAGTATTGTATCATTATCAAATAGTTTGTGAAAGATATTGTCCCGAATAATAATTATATATTAGTCGTTTTTAGTTTTTTAAGTAATCTTGATAATCCTGCCATTCTTGATAAGAAAAAGTAAATTCATCTAACAAGCGAAAATTCTCCCGACTCAACACTCTTATAGTGCCTTCTGAACCACGGTGAAATAAGACTTCTATAATCTGATCGTTTACAGCGAAAGCGTCCATTCCAAAAGAAGGACCGCCTTGACTTACCGAGTATTTATAAACTCCTTTAGAAAGGTGATCAAAGTAAGCAACGAAAGGGTGACCAGCTCCTTTTTTAGAAAATGTATATTTATTATCTACTTTCATATTCTCATTTGGAGTAGAAAATCCACTTTGACGAACAAAAATTTCGAATTCTTCAGGGGAATAATTTTCATCTCTTTTATCTAGCAAGTCAATTAAATCATCCGTTAAATTTATCTCTACTGTCTTTTCATTTGAAATGTTTTTAAAATACTTATTATCTACCTCTTTAACAAGGTTTGATAACTCTTGATTAGCTGTTTCATGAAAATCTATTGTTGATTTTGGATCTGTATCTTCAGAAACCAGTGTTAAAATTTCTCCTTCATGTTCAACAATTAAATAAGTTATTAAGCGAGCGGTTGGATTCTCTATATTATAGGTACTATAGACACTATGTATGAGATTGTCTGCTTTCCTTTCATCTGAATCTGATAAGTCTATCTCAACTTTTTGACCACCAATTGTCATATTTTCTAATAGTTCTTGTAAATCATATCCAGCATGTTCAAATTCTTTTTCTGTTTCTGGGTAATAACAGATATAGCTTTGTCTCATTAAGATTTCCCATTCTTTAAAGCCTTCTTCAAGTGCATGATACCAACTTTTTGATCTACTATAATATTCTGCTGATACGATTAAAGAGTTTGCATGAAATAGAGCGATAGATAATAATAGAATCAATATTCTTTTAAGTTTCATCATAATCCTCCTAAATTATATTTATGCTTAAGTTATCAGTTTTTAAATAAATCTTATAATAATTATATGACAATTAAACTAAAATTTATGTTCTTTACTTCAACTGCAAGAAAAAATACCTAAACGACCATTTTTTATGCCTTATAATTTTATGTATTGTTTGGTAGCTTATAAAACATTCTCAAAAAAATTCTCCTTGCATAAATACAAGGAGAAATAATTTATTCACTTAAAGTACCTTATCCAAGAACTCTTTGGTTCTGGCTTCGGCAGGATGTTTAAAAATTAGATTGGTATCGGCATCTTCAATTACATAGCCTTCTTCCACGAAGATCACTCGGTCTGACACTTCGCGGGCAAAGCCTATCTCGTGGGTTACCACCATGGTCATTCCATCATTTGCTAAATTTGGCATAACTTCCAAAATATCGCCCACCATCTTCGAATCTTCTTTCACTGTAAACATCGAGCCTACTTCAAAATAAAGGTCTGAGAAATCAAAGGTCTCTTTTCTTTCATAGTTATACCCATAGCAGCAATCATCCCATCTGCTTGATTACTTTCTAAGGCTTGCAGGCCAGAAGAAGGCATAATTTTATAATCAATCTTGAAGCCGGCTTCATCAGCTATAGCTTCGAGAATTTCAATGTCAATTCCTTTAAGATTACCTTCATCATCGGTAAATTCAAAAGGTGCATAATCAGAAGCAGTTATAATAGAATAGGTTTCTTGGTTGGATGGCTATTTATTTTGAGCATTAACCGTAAATCCACTTATTATTACACTCATTAATAGTGTGGCTAAAACCGGCCACTTTTTTATCAGTGGTTGAACAATTTTTTCACATTATCACTTCTTATCCTATAATTACATAGTGAATCTTAATCAGCATCAAAAGTTTTACGTTATTATATTATAATACTAAAATGATGATATTGCTTAAAACTCTCTTTATATTAAAAATTTAAGCGACTAGATATTAAAAATAAATTTACCTTTAACAGGCCAATAAAAATCAACTTCGCTCTGAGCAATGAACGATTTTCAGCTAATAGTGCTTCCTATCCTGTTTGGATGGGTGCAGGGCCTAAACTTTTCAACGCATTTTCCTTCCATCATTCTGAACAAGAGTTACTTAAGGCAACTATTTAAAACGAAAACTATACAACTACAGACATCTCAAAAACAAGAGATGTCTGTGACTGTTTACTGATAATACTGTGCTTGTGCTTGCCACAACTCCTTGTATTTACCTTCTTGGTGAACCAAGTTTTCATGACTGCCTCTTTGAACAATTCGTCCTCGATCAAAAACGAGAACTTCATCACAAAAGCGGCAAGAAGACAAACGGTGGGAAATATAGAAGGCTGTTTTATCCCTTACAATTTGGGAAAAATTTTGGTAAATTTCAAATTCAGCCACCGGATCTAAGGCTGCCGTCGGCTCGTCTAGAATAAAAACTGGCGCATCTTTATATATGGCACGGGCCATGGCAATTTTTTGAGCCTGCCCACCAGAAACATGGACCCCCTCAGGATCATACTCCGTGCCTAAATATGTTTCAATTCCTCTATCAAGCGTTTCTACAAAATCGTTCAGACCTAGTTCTCTAAGCGCATTATTTACTTGATGGCGATCATAATCTGGTCGAACTGCAATATTTTCTGCCATAGAAAGTCCTAACAACCGGAAATCTTGAAAAACCACGGAGAATAATTGGTAAAATTCTTTTAAAGCGTATTTATCGGCATCAATTTTATTCAATAGAACTTTTCCTTGAGTGGGTTCATAAAGTCGCATCAACACTTTTATGAATGTCGTCTTACCGGATCCATTCTCTCCAACAATCGCATAGTGTTTGCCCACTTCAAACGTTTCAGTAATACCCTGTAAGGTTGCTTGATCAGCACCTGGGAAAGTGAAAGAAAGGTTCTTTACAGTCAATTGGTAATCATTATCCAGTCTTTTTTCAATCGGAAGAGAACCTTTGGCTTCTTCATCAGGTAAATCCATTAATTCATAGTACCTTTGCATGGGAGCTGTTTGGGCAAAAATGTTTAAAAACGCCATGGCTTCAATCAAAGACACCATCAATTGGTTGATCCCTCCAATCATTTGAACAACCAAGCCTACCGATAAATTCCCAGAAATAACACGTACCCCAATTAATAAATAAATGGCTCCGGTGACAAGTTGTGAACCCACATTATTGATTAAGCGAACTTTACCAAAGCCTCCATAGTACACTCTCTCAAACACCTTATATTCATCCAAATACCTTTGCGTATGCTGTTTAATTTTATCTTGTAAATGATACAGTCTCACTTCTTTCCCAGCTTCTACTTCACTCAGGTTATGAGCCAAATAATTAAAGGCATTATTCGTCTTAAGTAACCAACCGGATAACTCGTCTACTCCTTGCATGGTTTTTTGAGACCAAATTGTCTGAAGCGTGATGACTACTATAATAAGAACAATGAGTATACCATTTAAACTATAGGGGTGAAACCAATTGAAAGGATACCCTTTATCCAATTGCCACAAAGGCGTTAAAAGAATAAGGGCAAAAACAATTTGAACGAGAGCTTCCACTAATAAGTAAGTGTTATGATAAATAACTTTGAAACTGGAAGCATTTTGAATTTGATCACGGTTTATTTGGTGGATTTTTTCCTTAATCGTCGCCTCATCCGCATAGTGGAAATTCATGACCAGTAATTTTTCGTTAGGTAAAGCCGTTATTTTACGCAGTATGGCTTGATGTTTTTTGTCAACCATTGGTTTTAACCAATGGACCAGTGCATTTAAAATTAAAAAGAGCACGAGGTATTGAGCAATTAGCTGATAGACGTGGTCGAAATCTTTGGCTGCTAAATGAGTTAGGATTTGAGCAATGTAGATGAAATTTAAGAAAGGAATGGCACTAGAAAAAATACTGATTACTAACTTATAAAGAAGCCCTTGCTTACCGTATTGCCAGATATCTTTAAATGTTCTTAGAAATAATTGGCGCTTGGTCATTAGATTAATCCTCCTTGCTCACTAAGTTCTTCACTCTCAGGCTCTGTGATCTTCTCCCGATAATAATAAGCTTGCGTTTCAAACATATGATAATAAGCGCCCTTTTCTTGCATTAAGTCTTTGTGACTTCCCTCTTCTGCTACTTGCCCCTTATGTAAATATATAATTCGCTCACAAAATTGGGTCGAGGCTAGACGGTGGGATATAAACAGGGCGATCTTCCCTTTCGAAAAGGCTAAATAATTCTGATAGACTTCACTCTCACTAATGGGGTCAAGAGCCGCTGTCGGCTCATCAAGCACTAATATTGGAGCCTTTTTGTATAAAGCTTGCGCTAACTTTAATTTTTGTAATTGTCCACCGGATAACTGCATGCCTTCACTATTTACTTCACGAACAATGGCAGTTTGATCGCCCTGAGGCAAACTGGCCACCACTTTAGCCATACCACTTTGATTGAGCACTTGGTGGTAACGAAGCGCATCTTCCTCATATCCTTGAAGAATAGTGTCTTTGATCGTAAACGTAAAAAGATAATTATCTTGAAAAACAGGCGCAAACAGGCGGTAATAATCTTCAATAGCAAATTTACTTCGATCAATGCCATTGATTAATACTTCACCATGATCGGGTTTTAAAAGTCCTAGCATTAATTTAATTAAAGTGGTTTTGCCTGCTCCATTTTCACCCACGATAGCTAGCTTTTCATTAGCATGAATCTTTAAATTGAAGTTGTTAATAATCGGTCGGTTCGCATTCGGATAAGTGTAGGTCACATTACGAAACTCGATTGTTTTAATTTCTTGTGGTATTGCTTCGTGCGGCTGGTGGTTCAAGACGGGTCTCTGGTTAAAATAATAATACAGAGCCATTAACTTTTCATTTTGTAAGAAAAAGGTGGCGCTCGCATTAATAAAGTTGGTTAAACTGCTTGCCATCATGGTTACCAAGCTCGCATAAATCAAAAAGTTTGACGGCTCCATTTGGCCTGCTCGAATCTCTTGCACACTTTGATGATATGCAAGGCCCATCATGATCACTAGCATGCCCATTACATAGAGCCCTTCAATCCGTTTCCATTTATTCTCAGGGCGCACAATCCTTTCATAGTCTGCCCAAAGTTGATCGAAAATGTCCTTAAACCAAGCGCTCATGGAATAGAGTCGAACATCTTTAGCCACTCGTTGATCTCCCATCGTATGATTCAAATAGCTAAACTTCGTATTATTCTTGACATGAAGGGGACGATTAGCCTTTAATAATTTATTTTGGAAATGCTTGATTACCAATAAGCCACTGATCATCACGACCAGTAACAAGAGAAAGATACTAGACAGTTGAGCTAAAACATTGATGTAGATTAAAACGGATAGCAAGGCAATCATCACTTCAGCAGAGTTCGCAATGATACCACCCAATGCTTCCTCACTATGGTCTAAACACCGTGACGCATTATCAAAGAGTTTAGCGGCATCTGACCCGACTAACAGAGGATAATCCAATCTTGCTCTTTCTGCAAAAACATCATTAAACATATGTATGTGAAATGATACTCTATGCTTTTCTATGGTAGTCAATACAAATGTTTTTAAAGCTTCCAAAACAATTAATCCACCGATGACTCCTAACACTTGCTTTGAAAAGGATAAGAGGTCACTTTCTTTCATTAATATAGAAATAAGATGGACCGATACAAATAGTTGATAAAGGGGGGTCATAATTCTTAATACAATATCGAGGAAATAATAAAAGAAAAAACATTGATCAAATTGCCACAAACGAGTGACTAAAAATTTTAAAGTATGGGTGCGGTCTCTCATTGCAATCACCTCTCCTTTTCTTGACAATATTATAGAAGGAAAATGCACCTTCATAACAGAAAGTGCATCAATGGTTCTAATTTTGACATGAGTGGTCATTTTGCAAAGGCAAGGTAACTTCTGTCGCAAAAACCCCTTCTTCCCATTGTCTATTAACAATGCCTTGATTTTTATTGACTGCCGCATCAATCCGTTTTAACCCAAAGCCTTGCCGGTTGAGCGCTTTTAAAGATAAGAAGTTCTGTCTGGGTCTTTGAGCCATGGAGTTTTGAACGCTGATATAAAAAGTGTTTTTTAAGGGGGCAATGTATAAACGGATAAAGGCCGGCTGCTTATCCTTTGCATGAATGGTTGCTTCAAGTGCATTGTTTAATAAATTCCCTAAAATAACGGCTAAATCCGTCGAATGAATACTTAGATTTTTAGGGGCGATTGCATTGGCATGAACGTCGACTCCCTTTGCTTGAGCCCGAGTCAACTTGGTATTAACCAAGGCATCAATTAAGGTATTTCCGGTCCGAATAATCGTATCCACTTGATTCATTTCATTCGTCAGTTCTTGCAGATACTGATCCAAGGCTTGATAGTCTTGACTGGTTAAATAGGCTTGAATGACTTGAAGATGATTGCGGTAATCATGCCGGATACCCCGCATCTGCCGGTAGATTGACTCGACTTCCAGTGCATAGTCATCCAATTCCTTTTGCTGAATTTGATGAAAACGCAAATCCAGTCTTAAACGGTAGATATACCACAGACTCAGCAATAAAACAAAAAGCACTAAACTTACTAACGCTTTAACCATAAAAGGCACTTCCTTTATAATGTTCGATAAAAGCCTTTTGAATTGTCTTAACTGAGCGACGCGAGAGAGGAACCTTTGCACCAGAAGAAAGAATGACTTCTTCTTTCCCAATACTCTCAACATGATTCAAATTAATTAAATAAGAACGATGTGGTGCTACAAACCGTTGGTCTAAGTCCTCTTTAAAACGAGCTAAGGCCCCTGTTATAAAAAGCTCTTGGTCTAATAACACTAACCGCAACTCACGTTTATTAACCTCAACCAGGATCAAATCATCAAGTTCCAAGACATATTGCTTTCCTATCAGGTCTTCAACAACCAGAAAACGTTCAGATTTCGGTTGAATCAGCAGATATTTAGAAAGCGCTCGCTCTATTGCTGTTGTATTAATCGGCTTTAACAAAAAATCTAGCGCATCTACTTGGTAGCCTTCCACAGCATATTCCGCATAAGCCGTAGCAAAAATAATTTTTAAATAAGGGGCCTTTTCTTTTAATTGATGGGCTAATTCCATGCCATTGATTTCAGCCATTTCAATATCGAGAAAAGCGATTTGCCATTCTTGATGGTCTTCTAAATGAAATAAAAAAGCCTCGGCGGATTCATAACAAGTAATAATCGGCTTGATATGGAGTGTTTGACACGCTGCTTCAATCATCCGCGTCATGTTTTTTCGTTGAATCGCTTCATCCTCTGCTAGGACTATTTGAACAATACGCATAACTACCCTCCGTCGTCATTTTTCTCTTATTATAGCAAATAATCATAAAAATATTAAAAACGATTACACATTTAAAAATTAAACAGTAATTGTTTTGATTGAAGCATATCATTCTTATTTTATTAAATATTATGGTTTACTAACTATGTACGTTACTTTGACAAAAGAAAGGAATAGTATGTTAAAAGACTTACCAAGACTTTATCAAATTATCTATTATATCAGCTCCATGTCCCTATCAATTATTTTGTTCACGTTAAAAATACTCTATAGTAACTTTGATCAATACAAGCTCAATCATTTTCATGTTATATTGATTGTCCTCGTGGTCCTATTCGTTTTAGGTCTTTTAAGTAGATGGCTCTATGCCCATTTGAAAAAGCAATACGCCCGTAAAGCCTATATTCAGCAAGACCAATATCATATAGAAGACTTTACCAAAGATAAAATCACCGATATCAATGGTCAACCCGTCTCTTTTTTGATTTCCAATGTGACGACGGTCTATATGATTCAGTCATTCACATGGCCTTCTGTATTAGCCTACCTATTTATTCATTTAACTTTATTTACAATGATGATTAAGGGGGAAAGTTTACAACCCAACCCCTTCTTATTACTTTATGGATTGAATATCTACAAAACTAAAAACAATGACTTTCTGTACGATTTTAATCAATCCTTTGCGCATAATGAAATTATGAAGCTATCAAATAATCCTGATTGCCGCTCCTATTTAGTTGGGTCGATTGACTTGAATGCTAAGAAAAAATAGTCTCTCCTATAAAAAAAGTTAGACACTTTAGTCTAACTTCTTTTATAGTTTTAGTATTTTTTAAATTAAATCTTTGTCAAATCGCCTCTTCTCAGTTACCCCTTCAAGCGATTATTCGAACTGTTTTGCTTTTAGGCTACTAATTATTCAACAACTATAAATATTTTATGAATTATTTAATCCTCTTTCTTTTGGAATAAATCTTTTATTTTTTCCCAGACTGAAGGTTGCGATTCTTCTCGCTCGAGTTCTGGCTCTTCTTTGTCTGCTTGTATTTTTTCTGTCTTCAAGACAAACTGCACGGACTTGATTTTTCCATTCTTGCTTGAAGCGTAAGAAATCGGTTGATTGGCATTTCCTGTCAGTTCAGAAAGAGTCGCATCAATTTCTTGCTCTACTTCTTGATCTAAGCCGGCTGTTTTATTCTTAAACTTATTAGAACCTTGCTTTAGTTTGTCGCTGCCCTCATATAAATCATTAGAAGCGTTAACTAATCGATTCAAATTAGCGTCTAATGAAGAACTGCCTTCCACTAATGAGGCGCTGCCCTCACTTAAACTTCTAATACCATTTAAAATAGCTTGATGACTGGACACAAGCTTTCCAAGAGATCCCGTATAATCATCGAGTCCTTGATCAAATTGAGTATATTTAACTGCCAAATCTTCCACACCGCTACTTAATTTAGGTAGTTCAGCTACTAGCTCATCTGAAGTACTAACCATTGCTTGAATGGCTGCGTGAAAGTCTGAATAAGCAGTCGTCAACTCTTGACTACCTGCTTGTAGTTGCATAGTTGAGCTAGAAACTGTCTCTAAATATTGGGCTGTGGCATCAATCATCGCATTGTTAGCCGCAAGTACTTGTTCCAAATTCGCTGCTTGTGTCTGAGCAATGACTTGATCAAGCTGAGCAGCTAGCTCTTCCTTATTCTCAATTTCTGAAGCCCTGATTTGAGAAGCGACACTGGATAAGGATAGGTTTAAATTGTTTACGGCTTGCATTCCATTATTATTGCCTGCTTGCAATTGCTGCATGTCTAAACCATTCTGACCTAAAGCTGCTGTATATTGCTGGTAGCCTACACTTTGATTCAATTGGGTAATCCCACTATTTAACTCCCCTATTCCGGCTTGGATTTCGATCGATGCTTGATTTAATTGTTGCAGCTTACCTAACTTTTCTGCTAGCAAGCTTAATTGATCATTCGATGCATTGATTAGTGCTTTAAATTGATCCGAACCTTGTCTCAATTCTTCGGAATGACTATCGAGCTCCACTAATCCGGCATGCATTTGCTCAATCCCTTTTTTTAGCGTGACAATTCCGTTATTTACCCTGACAGCTCCTTCTTCTAAACGCTGACTACCACTTGCTAATTGACCAGACCCTTCACTTAATTGCAAAGCTCCATCTTTTAATTCGCCTGCCCCCTCATCTATTTGCTTAACACCACTTTGTAATTCTTCAATTTTTTCAAGCAAGTTGGCATCTTCCAAATCAAATCCCAAATTGATATTGATACCATTAATAGCGATTGGCTCCATTTCAAAATTTTCTACTTTAGCCTTGATTGAAAAATTGGCACCTTGTTTAGGTAAAACAGTATAAGTTAATTGTTTGTTTTTCCCCACATTAGCGATAGTTGCTTCTTCTGCTTGAATAGCTTTTACTTTTTCAGTATCAAAAACTAAAGTAGCCTGAAGACCATAATTATTAAAAAAGAAAGGATCCACTTGTTCATTTTCTTTAATCCTTAATTGTATTTCCAAATCGCCTGATTGACCCACCAAGTCTTGAGCGCTTACTTCTTGTTGATTAAGTAAATACTTAATCGAAATTGCCCATGGTAGTTGTTGATTATTTAATTTCCCTTCATAATACAGCTTATCTTTACCATTCGTAAAGTCGACCTTTCCCTCCTTTAGCTTCAACTCAGTCTCCGATGTCATATTTCTAACCTCAGTATAGTCACCGTAATCGGTAATATCCCCTTCCTGATCAAAAATATTAACTATATAGGCATCATTAAGACTTCCGTCATAATTTAACAGTCCATACACAACCTCCTCTTTAGCTAAATTCACTTCCCTTGCCAAAACATTGGGTAAACTGCTGCTTAAAATATTCATAATAACTATTCCACTTACCAATTTATTGATTAATTGAGTCTTCATATTTAGTGTTCCTCCTTCACGAATTTTAAACCATAAGTTAATTTTTCAATCGGCTTGTCAAATAAATAAAGCAAACCAGGTAAAACAAAAAGGACAATTAAAATAGAAAAGACAGATCCCCTAGCTAGCAGCCTTCCTAATTGCATTAAAATGCCGTGGGTCGTTATATAACCAAGTAGTGACCCTACTAAAACAATGGCAGATCCAGATGTCATAATTGAAACCGTAACATTAGAAATCGTTTCGATAATGGCTGCTTTTCTCTCAAGCCTTTCACGGTTTTCTAAATATCTTCTTGCCAGCAATATGGCATAATCAACAGTAGCCCCCAATTGAATCGCTCCTACAAGTAAATATGAAAAATAAAAAAGAACCTGATCAGTGAAATAAGGAGTGGCTAAGTTAATCCAAACAGCTGTTTCGATGGATAAAACCAAGATGAATGGAATAATTATTGATTTGAAACTAATGGCTAAAACAATGAATACAGCAGCTGTTGAGATCAAATTGACGCTCAAGTTATCCTTTGTTATGGTATCCATTAGGTCGTAAGTACTCGCACTTTCTCCCGCCAAATGGGCTTGATGAGGGTAGAATTTATCAGCTACCTCACGTATTTCCTCAACTAAGTTAAAAGATTTTTCTCCTTCATATTCCGAATCAACTGTTAGAATCATTCGACTATAGTTTTCTGATTCTAATAGCTTTAGGGTCTCTGCATCTAAAAACTCTTTAGGGATTTCAGGCCCAACGGTATCTACATAAGAAATGATCTCCTTGACCTCAGGAATTTTTTTCAACTGATTACTCAGAGCGATTTCTTTAGTCTGCTCACCTTTAGGTACAATTAAAACCATCCGATTGGACTGACCAAAGTGTTCCTTGATTTTCGCAGAATCTTGACCCAGTTTTGTCTCTGGTCCAAATATATGTTCAGGGCCGTAATAGTAGTTATTTTCCTTTTGCGCTAAAAAAGAAGGAACTACCAAAATAGCAAAAACAACTACTAATGGAAACATCATTTTAGTAACGCCCTTACCTAATCTTCTAAATTGTGGTAGAAGTGGTTGATGTTTCGTCCTTTCCATTAAACGGTAGGTTTTTATAACCAAGACTGGTAATAAGATAAAAACAGTAAGTAAGCTAATCACAATCCCTTTAGCTAAGGCTATACCTAAATCAGGGCCAATTTTAAATTGCATTAAGGTCAATGCAGCAAAACTAATGCCGGTGGTCAAGCCACTAGAAGCGATCGAACCACGTGATTGACTTAAAGCTTTGACCATCGCTGCCTCAGCTTCCATACCTAGCTGCCGATTTTCTTCAAAACGATGGAGTAAAAAGACCGAATAGTCAAGCGATACTGCTAAGAGCAAAATATTGCCAGCACCGCTGGTTACAAAGGAAATGGTACCAAAAAGCAAGTTTGACCCAGCATTTAAAAGAATTGATACCCCAATCGTTAACAATAAAATAAGGGGCTCAAACCAATAATTGGTCGTAATTAATAAAATAACTAAGACAACTGGAATCGTAACCTTAATGATTTTACCGATTTCTTCAACCGTGGATTCAGCTGCAACTGCCGTGTTAACCGCCGCTCCCTCCAAATATCCCCTATTTCCTATCAAATCGCGCAGAGCATCAACCGCTTTTATTCGCTCTCTTTCATCGATAGTAATTGAATACAATGCATTTTGGTTTTTATAATAAGCCTCAACAAGCTCTTGATCATATTGATCCAATGGTTCCGTTATGTTAACAGTGTCATCTAACCAAAGGACCTCATCCACTCCTTTAATTTGACTAATTTTATCCTTAAATGCTAACGCTTGAGGAATGGTTAGGTTCTCTAGCATTAAACGCGCATTAGGGACTTGACCTTCAAACTCTTCATCCATCATTGATAAAGCTTGCGTAGAAGGACTGTCTGAAGGAAGATAATCATTCATATCATAGTTCACCTGTACTCTAGGCACACTTAATAGACTTATTACAGATCCAATCATAAAAAAGAACAAGACAAGCTTGTCATGCTGCAATATCTTTCTAAATACTTTTTCCATACTTCCTCCTTAAATAAAAATATTGTCGTTAAATAGGATTGTTAAACGACTACTTTTAGAGTATATTAGAGCTAGATATATTAGACAATGTTCAATATAAGGACAGTTGGCCTATTTTTAGACATTTTATATTATTTGTCCGATTGTTCATTCAAGGAGGAAGTATGAAAAAAGAACGAATTACAACAACAATGACGAAAAGAGCTTTAGCTGATTCTTTAAAGAAACTAATGAATAAAAAAGCCTTAGACAAGATATCGATTCGTGAAATTGTAGAAGACTGTGGCGTCAACCGCAAAACATTTTATTACCATTTTACTAATATCTACGATTTACTCAACTGGATGTTTGAAGATGAAGCGATTGAACCGATACAAAAATATGACTATTTTACCGAATATGATGAAGTGGTGCGCTTTGCCATGAACTATGTGGAAGAAAATGAACACGTAGTTAGCTCAGCCATCAATGCCTTAGGTAGAGATGAATTGAAAAAATTCTTCTATAATAACTTCATTGAAAATATGCGTAATATTGTCGATGACATTTCAAAAGAGATGGTCATTCCTGAAGATTATAAGGACTTCCTGATTGACTTTTATACCGATTCCTTTGCTTCCCTACTGACTAATTGGACACACAACAAGGATAAAAAAGATAAGGAAAAATATATTGAATACATCTCTATTACCCTCTTTGAAGGAATACGTCCTGATCTTGAACGGACACATGAACACTTTGCTAATCAGTAACTATTAAAAACCCCTGAAGTCAGATTGGACTGATCTCAGGGGCTTTGTTTTCTTAATAAAAGTTATTTGATCTTTACTCGCCAGAAATATACTCGAAACCGTCAGTTATCAGCCCCTTTGTCATTCAATTTTTAGTCGTTAATGAATAATTTGTATGATAAGATTTTATTATCTTAAGTTTTACTGGTACAAAGTACTCAAACTAATTAAAGGTAAGGAGCCCATTGGATGAAGTTAATAATAAAACACTTAAAAAAAGATTTTAAAGAAACACAAGTCTTAAAAGACGTTAACTTTGAGTTTGAAGCAGGCAAAATATATGGTCTTTTAGGGAAAAATGGAGCAGGTAAAACGACCTTTTTCAATATTATTTATGGTGAACTAGAACAAAGTGGTGGTCTCTTTTTTCTTGAAGAAAACGGAAGGCTTTCTGATATCAGCTATGAGCAGGTTGGCATGCTATTTTCAGAAAATTTTTTGCCCGATTTCTTAACAGGCTATGAGTATGTTAAGTTTTTTAATGATTTAAACGGAGAAGGTCAAGCTCCCGATCATTACCTGGATTTGATGGCGTTCTCTGAAGAAGACAGACACCGCTTAATCAAAGACTATTCGCATGGGATGAAATCGAAACTCTCGCTCCTCTCAATTATCATTGGAAAACAAAAAATAATTCTTTTAGATGAACCACTGACTTCCATCGATGTTGTAATGGCGGCTGAGATAAAGAAAATATTAAAAGAATTAAAAAAAGAACATATTTTGATTCTCTCTACGCATATGCTTGAACTTGCCAAAGAACTATGTGATGAAATAGTCATATTAAGTGATGGAAAATGCATGCCCTTTGAACACCTAAAAAAAGATGAAGATTTTGAATCGAAAATTGTCGAACTTTTAAAGGAGGACAAAGGAGGTGAATAAAATATTAACCTTTTTAATCCAATACCAACTGATTAGTTTTTACAATGGGTTCATTTTTAATTTGCAAAGAATACCTCTCATTGGAAAAATCTTTTCGAATAAGTTATATCACTCTAAATTCTTACTTAAATGGGGACCTCCCCTGTCAGTGATCTTTCAAATGATAAAACCCATTGTAACAAATATAATTTTTATCGCGCTTATCGGTCTTTTGCTTCCTACTTTTTCGAATAAGTATGTCGAATCAGAAGAGATTATGTTTTTGAGCTATGGACCCTTTTATCTATCGATTGTGATGCTAATGATGGCAGTAGCGATTGAAATCTATAGCGCCTTTGAAAACGCTGAAGACAAATATATGCATATTAAGATCTTTAGAGTGAATCCTAGATTTTACTCTATCGCCAATGATCTTTTGAAGTATGGACCTAAAATCGTCGGATTTAGTATTGGGATGTTCCTCTTTTCTTTTATTTTCAAGATCACTTTACTTGAAGGCTTTTCATTTGTTATTTTTTCGATTGGACTAAGATTATTTATTAGAAGTATCTTTCTCTACTTGTGTCGCAACAATTATCCTCTCGGCAAAAAAGTGGCTAATTTTCTAGTTTTTTTCACTTGTGGAGTAGGCTTTCTTTTGGCAATAGTCGGTACTTTTATCGATTTAGGATTTAACTATGCCTTCTTTTTCTCGGTCATTTTTTTAGCCCCTGGTCTTTTAATGCTCGTTTTAACCATTATTTTCACTTTGAAAACTACTTATCTGGAACAATTTATTTTGAAGTCTTTAAGTATTAACGATTTACTGGAGTCCCAACAATTCGTTGATGAAATAGATAGCCAGTCCGCAAAAGTGGAAGATAAAGATATCCGAATAGGAAAGAATGATTATTCTGATGATCAAGGAATTATCTATATTAACAAGATTTTTTATGACCGAATTGGTTCAGTCTTTAAAAAGAAAATCCTGATTCGATTAGCCTTCATTGGCATCACTCTTGTTATGCTTAATGTCGTAAAGTATTTTGTTCCCCTCTCTCCTGCCGATGTCAAAGGGCTCTCACAATTTATTCCATTAATATTATTACTGCTTGCTAGAAGTATGTATTTAGGTGAGTTTTTTACCAAAACAAGCTTTTACTATATGGACCGTAAACTGTTAAGCTTTCATTTTTATCGAGCGAAAGAAAATATAACTACTGCTATTGTTTTTAGAACAAAACAGTTGCTTAAGTACAATCGTCCACAATTTATTGTCGCTTTAATTGGTCTATTATTCACCTATTATCATTGGGATTTATTCGATAGTCAAAGCGTTTTAGTGATGGTCACCAGTTTAATCAGTGGGTATGTCTTTATGACCTTTCATTTTCTTTTTGCTTATTATATGTTTCAACCCTTTACCAATCAAATGAAGGTAAAAAACCCTGTCTATACTGGAATTCTCAATTTTGTCCTCTATATTTTGTATTTTAGTATGGTTAGATTATCTTCCTATACTCACTATTTGGTATTCGGCTTTTTCTTATTCGTGATCTTGTATGTTGTTTTGGGTATAATGATCGTCTATTTATTTGGACCCAAACGTTTTAGACTGAGATAAATACGCAAAAGAATATGCAAAATATTTATCATTTCAATAATTTCCATCTGATAAAATGACCGTTTAAAGTCCATAAATAAACCTTTTTCTCACAGCGAATAGCACTCCCTTCTAATCCATTCCACATGACTTTGAGGGGAGTGCTTTTATTTTCTCTCGCTATTTAATCTCAATCCAATAATCGCCCAGTCTATTTTAACTCTACTACATAGACCATCTATATTATTCAAACCTTCATTTATCCGTCTGTATTTGCCTACTTTTTATTCATTTGATTTTGTTTTCCCCATTGGTTAAGGAAAAAGCTTACAGTCAAAACCCTTCTTTAACCTATACACTTAACCATTTACAAAGAAAAACTAAGAATTTCCTTTATAACTTTAACATGCCTTTAAACATTATGCTATTTTGAACTTAAGCAATCACAAAGAATGGCGGTCTTAGTTGATTGGATCCTTTGCTATCAATGAAGAAAGAGAATAGCCATTTAAAATAGAGCATAGACATTTAATTTATTGAATCAATTTTGAACCCATTTTTGTTCGGATATCATGAACAACCATAAAACCAACCAGAATAAATCCTAAATACCCATTAATTCCATAAAGGACATTTACAAGATCCTTGTAGGGCAAGAAAATAGCGATTACCATTCCAATAACTCCACCCAAAATGGTTAAGATTTTATAGCGTGAGCTTCCATCTGTGGCCACACGACCCACCCCTGTCCAGAGTAGAGGAACTGCCGTGGTATAGATTCCAGCAAAAACAATAACGGCAAAAGCTTGCGCAAATACCGGGTTCACTTTATTAGCTAATACCAATGCTGGAATATCAGCCTTACCAGTTTCACCAATGTAGCTAATTAAAGCGATACAACAAATGGCTGCTGCCCCGAAAATGAATAAAGTAGATAGAAGCATTCCTGTGTTCACTTCTTTTAATTTATTTTTTGCACCAATTTCAGATAGAAAAGCTGCAAACCACAAAATAACAAAGCCACCGTATGATGCGCCTGAAAAAAATGGATTGTCGCCGCCTACTTGAACCAAATCATAAACGCCTCGATCAATTGCGCTTACATTTTCGCTGAAGTTTGGAAAGCCAGTGATCGCAGTAATTGTTGATACAATCAGAATAAGAATAATAATAATCGGTCCTATTTTACTAAGTGCCTTGATAATTCCGTCTAATCCAAAGACAGCTGTAGCAACTACTGCAATGGTTAGAACCAATGCACCTACTCCGTTTGCTAATCCCCATTGTTGAGAGGCCGTAGCATTCGCCCCTCCACACATAACGATAAAACACATATAACAGAAAAAGGCAGAAAAATAATCAAAGAAAGCACCGATGTACTTACCGGTATAATGTTGGTATATGTCGCCGCCTCTTTCAAGTTTCAAGCGATTACCATTGGTCGCAAAGGATAAATTCGTATAGACATAAATGATTGCCGCAACAGCTATGACAATCCAAAATCGTGAGCCATAGGAAGCCTCATATTGCATTACTTCTTGCATTGTCGCAAATCCGGCCCCAATGTAAAAGGCAATACACGCGCCTGTAAATCCTAGAATCGTCCAAATGTTCATTTTTGATTTTTCCATGTTTTCCCCCTCTTTTCTACTTTCGAACATCTTGTCATTCTGAAGAAGTAAATTTTAAAAAAAAGCAGTCCATAGAACAGTTATAAAGCTATTCGATCGGGACTGCTCTTATTATTTTAGAATCTATTCACTCTATTCAAGTGGATTTAGAAGACCGTAACTTCCGTTACTGGTTGGCTCAGTGCATTTATCGCACGTTCAACCATCTTCATGCGCAATTTCTCTTCATCTTTTCGCTCCAGGGATGGATCTCCAGTAGGGTGAGGAATAGCAACTGTTGGCACAATTCGGTTCGCTCCAACAGATTGAGAAATGGTAATAATTGTAGCCATATGAACAATTGGAATACCAAAACGTTCGATTTCTTTAACGATTGTTGCTCCGCAACGTGTACAGGTCCCTCAAGTACTGGTAAGAATTACTCCGTCAACTCCCGCTTCCTTCAATTCTTTTCCTATTTCTTTACCGAATATGATGGCATTACCAACTGCCGTACCTGTACCTGTCGTGGTGTAGAATTTCTCATGAACCTTACCAATTTTGCCTTCTTTTTCCATTATTCTAAGAGAGTCTAATGGAAGAACACGATCTGGCGATTCATTACAATAGATAGGATCAAAACCACCATGAATGGTGATGAAATCGCCTGTAAGGTTAGCATGATCTTCGATATTGTATTTACCCCATTTTTGAGCAGAGGCAGACTGAATCCGATCGGGATTTCCTACCGGTACAATCCCTCCAGTAGTTACCAAAGCTATTGTGGCTTTAGTTAAGTCCTTAATTGGAGGGGCTGGCTCAACCAAGTCAAAGCTAGGCATTGGCATTTCAGTTTTATATTCTTCGTTGTTCAAACGTTTCATCAGCATCTCAACCGCACGAACGGCACCGATTTTATCGGAAAAGCCTGTAATACGCTTACCTTGCTTGAAGATCCCATCTTCTTCAGGAATAACTTGCTCGCCTGCTAATATTTTCTTCGCAATCGCAGCCATTTTAGGTAAGGCAGATCGCATATCAACTGCACTATTTCCAGTTGGAACGGTATATGCTTTTAGTCTGGTAATTTCAAGACCTGGGTTTTCTTCATACATACCTGATACTACAGGGATATCGTATTTATCCACCACGAACTGAGCAATTAAGGATGAAGCCACCCCATAGCGGCCCGCATTAAAGGAGGGGCCGACTACTACTAAATCCGGTTGAATCTCATCCATTGCTTTCTTAAATTCAGCTAAAGCTGCTTCATTGTTTTCATTGATATAGTTATCGCCACAAATAAAAGTCGCGACCACTTTACCTGCATCGCCCAACTCCTTTTCAAATCCTACGGCGGGTCCGACTGTCCCTTCCTTTAAAACGGGAGCAAAGTCGGCATTGTCTTCTCCACCAATCTGACCAAAAAACTGATTCAAATAATATAAGATTCTTTTTTCCATTGTCTTCCTCCTCGTTCTAATACTCAGTGACCATCAAATTATGATATCCGATCTCTGAAGTGGCTCCAATCACAGCATTTAATTCACACTTCATAACACCGGTTTCAGCATCATAGGCTCCAGCCCATCCTCCTGCCAAATTGGCAATCGCTTCTGGATCTCCCAGGATACGGTCCGCTTTTGGTAATGTTACAACGTGAGAAACGTTTCCTGTTGATATTACAGCTTTTGCTTCTGGTTTTGAGTCTGCGAGTGGTTGACTGGCTCCATCCCAACCAGAACATTCATCTGTAATCAGAACAGCTTTTATCCCTTGTTTTTCTAATCGTTCAGCAATCATGACTAAGTCAGAGTCTGGATTTCCATATCCTTCTTCCGATACAATCACCCCATCTGCCCCCAACTGCTTGCATAATTTAGCAGTGAAATCACACGATCTAAATTTTCCTTCTAAGGTTGTTAGTTCTGGAACCATAACCACACCAAGGAAATTAATTTCTTTGCCGTGTTTTTTCAAAAGTTCTAAGATAACTGGATTGGTTTGATGTTGATAAGTCGTAATCTTATCGCAAGCTGCTACACAGTTGCCCGAAACGACTGCTCCATCCAGTTCTTCCAGCGGATGCAGAAGTGTTGGAATAATATTTTTAGCATCCACTCCATAGATATAAGAGTCATGGAGAAGCCCTTGAGTGATGAGCATCTCAGCATAGACTACCTTAGGAAGATCTGGATATTTAGCTGTTTCTTCTGGATTTGATCCTACTTCAAACGTTTCGATTTCATAGACTGGAGCGTCTTTTGCAAACTGTCCGACATATTCAGAGATTAACAGACCTGCCATTCGAACTGCTAATTCATGTTCATGAGCTGTTAATCCGTCGACTACCGATAGATCCACCACTAAATTAAAAGTCTTGGAGAAGGGCGTCCATTTTGCTCCTTCTCCCCACATATCAATCACACCTTCTTGGAAGCCGACAATATCTCCAATTGTAACGATAGCAACGCCTTCTAATACGTTATAAGCTCCATTCCCAAGCTGGCCAGTCTGCGAAGTTATCCCAGCAAATCCAGGAACACCTTCTACTTTTACCCGTGGTTCAATGACATCTTTTACAGGGATGATGCGTGTCTTTTCACCTGGTTTAGCGATATCGACAGTAACCTCTTTAATATTGTCCAAACTCTTAATATAATTGACTAATTCTTCGCGATTTAAAACGAGTTTTTCTCCTACTACTTCATTTTTATCGCCAAAGACAACATCATTAATTTTTACTTTACGTCTTTCTAGTTTCAAATTGATTCCCTCCTATTTGTTAAAACGATCTCCCAACTCACTTACCTCTTTAAGAGCTACTTTTAAAAGCTCGTAATCAATAAATTCGTAATCCTCCTTATTCTTGTAATCCACTGTATGGGTAGCTAAAGAGTTTTGTAAAAGTTCTATGCTATTTTCAATTGCCAAAAGAGACTGAGTGTTATCTCCTTCTGGTTTATCTGATATCAAGATCGACCGTACGGGAGAAAAATGCATCCGACCACTGGCGGCCAAAGGAGATGTCATTAAATAATGTCCTTTGTGAATCAAGTCACGTGCCTTTTTCAAAACAGCTAATTGATCACCTTCAACCAAGATTATGTTACCGCTTTCATTGACGGTTATATTATTCGTTAAAATCATATCACCACCTCTATCTTTTCACTTTTAATGAAGACAATGCTAACGCTTACATCCAATAATAAATTGTGGGTTGAAACCATCTCATCACCTCACTGATATACTAACTGTTTTTCAGATGAATGTCAATTGTATTTAGATAAAAATTTTGATTTATTTAAAATAAAAATTTACATAAAAAACCTTAAGATCTTTTTACTAAGACCTTAAGGTTTTTAACTATATTTCATTCACTCTTAAAAGAGAGATTCTTTAATTCTAGAAAGAAAGTCTTCAATATGTTCGTAAGCATATTGTTCGGCTGCCTCTTCATCTTGATCTTCAATCGCTTGCACGATTTTACGGAAGGTTCTGGTAAAGATAGTCATATCATCAAAGTAATCATTACAATAATGCCACAATCTTTCGGTATGTAAATGAAGATGAGCTAGTGTTTCTTTTAACCATCGATTATCACAAGCTTGAAAAATAATTTGATGGAATCGTTCATCTTCGTTGATAGCCTCTTGATAACTTGCTGTAGTAGAATAAGATTCTAAATTTTTAATAATTTGCTTCAACTCTGCTAATTGTGAGGGGGTGATCCGTTTTACGGCTTGACGAGTCGCATAGGGATCTAGTTGCTTTGTTACATCAAATAGCCCCTTGATATTACGAAAATCGATAGGAGCAACTTGTGCTCCAAACCTTGGCACAATATTAATGAGATCATCTCGCTCTAGCTCTTGCAAGGCTGATCGAATCGGTGAACGACTTACGCCAAACTCTTCAGCTAGATCAACTTCATTGAGTATTTTTCCGGGTTTATATTCAAACTCAATGATGCGACGCTTCAATTGATTATAGATACTTAAATTTTTCTGATCCAATCTTCTTCACCTCTTAGCTATCAAGCCATTCTGTATAATACTATACATAGACCTCACTTATTATAACCTCAATCTTTGAGGAAAATCAAATAATGTTTAATTATGTATAATCTCCTAGGTTATCTTTACGTTAGCACTCAATTTTATTTTGCACAGCGAATTAAAAGAACTTTTATATAGATAGCCAGTCCGCAAAAGTGAAAGTCGAAGATATCCGAATAGGAAAGACTGATTATTCCAATAATCAGGGAATTATCTATATTGATAAGATTTTCTATGACCAAATTGGTTCAGTCTTTATAAAGAAAATTCAGATTCGATTAGCCATCATTGACATCACTCTTCTTATTCTTAATGCCTTAAAGTATTTTGTTTTAGGTATAATGATCGTCTATTTATTTGGACCCAAACGTTTTAAACTGAGATAAAATTGAAGTTTCACAAAAAAAGACACTTTCTATAATCTTTCATGACTGAAAATTGGGTTGATTTAGAAGGCGTTTTTTTTAAGATTTTATTTTAATAACTAAATATCTCGTCTTTTAACAATTAAACAAATAACCAGAGGCAATCAGTGTACTGACCCCTATAGTTGGACCATGAAATTCAACTTTAGGGAGTCTTATTATGGCAAAATATAACTTAGATTTTAACATCATCCACAACAAATATCCTTTAAACACATCTCTCATTTTCTCAACTCTCTCGATAGCCTGATTCATATTTTCTATCAATGACAATAACCTTACTGCCATCACATATCATACACATATTCGTGAATTCAACTTTTTCTATCATTTATCAAAACTCCTGTAAATTATAATTTATCTTTTTTCATGCTTTTTAGAGCAAAACAATTAATTTATTGATCTAATAGTATTTCATTTCATATTTTGTTTCTCTAGTAGAGGGTTTGAAATCTAGTGTTTATCGTTACTATCTTCCGTTGTCATAATTATGACACAAGACCCGGCTGTTAAATCGTATAGTAATATCAACACTTATAAATACATATTTTATATCTATTCAGGTGAATTGCTAACCTTATAAATTCGAATTTATAATACTCTTATCTCAATACCAACTACTCCATACTTTTGCTGTTTTTCTTTTGGATAGTATACATCCATATCAGCTGATGAAGCTTGATTAATATTGTCGATAGTATAACCACATCGCAATAAAGATAATGACTCATACAACTTATCAAATGATGGAAATTTATGTAATGCAACCACGACTGCACTTAATTTACATTCACTATTCTCAGTATTTGTAAACTTAATGAAATCTCCAACTTGTATCATTTGCCTTTTTTCATCTAATAATCGCAATTCAATATCTTTTTGCTTATACTTTATTTTATGAAAAGGTTCAGGATGTAAGTTCATATAATGAATCAAATTATTCACCTCCCTAATGATGTACTGTTTACAATATTTATTATCGAAAAACCCTGCTACATAGTACATCAATAACTCATTTTTTTGATTTTAAACTTTGTTAGAAGCTCTAAAACCCTTGTATTTACTTGACTATTTGCCTGTGTCATTATTATGACACGAAACCCAGATGTAAACTCCTAAAATTTCTTACTAACTCTTGATTATTAACGTTATAAGATCCATAACTTTATCAACATGAATATCTTCTTTAATCAAATAATTCCATAGACCAACATTCGGCCATAAAAATAAATCTACAATCCTTCGATAATCATCCCAAACACTCTGCTCGATATTATCTAAATCATAAATTTTAAAAACATGATTCAGTAAATCATTACGATAGTCGGTCATTTTCTCGAAGCTTTCTTTCGCCGTTAGATTCTCAAAATCATACATAGATAATTCATATCTTGTTTCGTTAAGAATATTATTATTATTCACTACCGTTCCAGACATATTAAAATCAATTAGACCCACAAATTCATTCTTATTAACTAAAATATTTGATGCATTAAGATCGCCTTGTATGGAGCACTTTCTTAATTGAGGCAGAACTTCTTTTATTCCATTCCTACAGTTCTGATTTACCTCATCTAATGTAGAAATTAAATTTGATTGGTTTTATAGACAATAAGCATTCTCTTAATAAATGATAATTTTGTTCTTTCTCATCAATTTTTTCTTCTCAATCTGGTAATTCAATGATTGACCACATACTCCATCTACTCATCAAATCTTTATTTGAATTTTTTGCCATATATTTGGCAGTATTTTTTAACACTTCAAATTTTATATTGTCTGAATAGTCATTGAAGTTACAGATTTCGTATGGAACATATTCTTCAATCCAAGAAACAAATTCTATTTTTTCCAAGTTAAATTCATATAAGTAATTTCCATCGGGAGATTGAAGGTAACTTGGTACATAAATGCACTATTGTTATAGTTATCAATCACTTTAATCAGTTCAATAAAGTCATTTTGAGTTAATTCATTTTTTGAATTAATTTTAATGACCCAATCCTTATTGACATAAAAATTAATTCTAATATCAGTTTTTGAGGGACTTGTATCGTTACCAAAGGCGATTGTTTTATTGTCTATTTGGATATAATCACATATGTCATGGAGTAGCTTGCCTTCATCTTTAATGCTCTCCACTATTAATTTATAGCCCATTACTCCCCCAGTTTACTATTCTATTTCTATTCGAGGGTCTGGAAACCCCGTATTCATCGTTATTATTTGCCGTTATCATAATTATGACACGAGACCCACAGGCTGGATCTATTATGATGTCTGATGGGGTTGGCTTTACCAGTTCGACCATCATCTTTATAATATGTCTAGGTGTTCTAAACTGTCCATTTGTACCTGATGTAGATAGCTTAGATAGTAAGTACTCATAAAGATCTCCCTTTAAATCTCCTTCTAAAACTAAACTATCTATTGCTGTTACAATTTTCTCTAACATTTGAGCTGTAGGAATTTGAAACATTGCATCTGTCATAAATTTAGAAAAGGAGGATCCTTCATTGCTATTCAAGTCTTTTATAAATGGAAATACTCCTTCAACAATCGTTTTATGCATTTTTTCTGCTTCAAACTCTTTGAAATTGTGCCATCTCAAGTCTTCATAATCAAAGCTGTTTTTGTATTTTTTACTATTCCCTTTAAATATAATTTTTGGTTCAAGACCTAATATATTCGCTTCTGCTTCACTTTGTAATTGTTTATCATCTAATGTTTTTATAAAGATGAGATATGTAAATTACTCGATAACAGTTAACGGATTAGTAACTCCACCCGTCCAAAATGTTTCCCATATTCTATCTACTTTATTCTTTAATTCACCTGTTAACATATTTTTCCCTCCTATAAAATTCAATTTAAATATACCTTTAATTTGTTACATTAAATATTAAATTTTTATTTAAATTGAATTTCCGCGCACTAATCCTATACAAATTATTTTGTTAATAGTGAGTTCTTCATTTTCACCCTCACAAAATCCTAGTTTGGCCTAATTATATAATTAAAAATTATGATTTTAAACTACATACTGACCTATATTTCCTTTAACTGAATTAAAAACTCTTTTCATACAAAAATACTCCCATCAAATTCATTTTAACTGAATCCAATGGGAGTGTTCTAAAGTTTTGTACTATTATTCAGTTTCAGTCCAATACTAAGCTCATTACATTAGTAAGTCTGTGTTTTATCTTCTACTAACCATTTGTCAATTGTTTACGAATAGACGAAGAAGAAAATTCGACCACTAGAATGAGCACAACCAGTCCTACTAGAATGGCTCCTACTTGCGACCAACGGTTGGAGGACATGGCAAATTTAAGGGGTGCACCAATTCCTCCCCCTCCTACCAGACCTAAAATAGAAGCATCCCTTAAATTCATATCGAAGCGGAAAATAATTGTTGATAGTAAACTAGACCATAATTGAGGAATAATCCCACAACGAATCTTCTCGAAAGTATTGCAGCCAGCTGCATCGAGCGCTTCTAAAATGGATTTATCCATATCGTCAATGGCTTCACTAAATAACTTGGTTAACATACCAATGGAAGTCACTGAGATCGTCATAACGCCTGCAAAAGGTCCTGGACCCGTCACCCGAATAAACATTAGACCATAGACAAAGGCTGGAATGGTTCGAATAGCCATCACCAAAAAACGGGTCATCACTACAACAGGAACCGGAACCACTTTACTCGATGCTAGAAAAGAAAGAGGAAAGGAGAAGACTGCTCCGACCAGAGTCCCTAAAAAGGCGATCGCCATCGTCTCCAATAATAAATAAGGAACCGACTGTTTCGTAAGATTAAAAAGCAGTTCTCTGTCTGGGTTAACAATTCCTTGGATGATACTTACAGCAAAAGTGATGCCCCGCTTAGCAAGCCCCACTTCATCAATGGTTGAAGCAGACCAGACGACTAGCCCAACTACTAACATCGTCCAAGCCAATACTTGCCAGCGATTCGTATCTTTACTTTCATACATTTGATTAATTTTATCTACCATGACTACCTCCTATGTTAACCTTGCTCTTAGATAGCGACTGATACTTTCAATCACCACTACCGTTAAGAACAGACAAAGCAGGATCATTCCGACATTCTGATATTCTCGCCAACCTAGATTCTCATCGAGAATAATGCCGATTCCTCCTGCCCCAACATAACCTAAAATAGCAGCGTGGCGAACATTTCCTTCGAAAGTGTATAAGGCTACTGACAGATAAGTTGGAAGCACTTGCGGTTTAATCGCTCCGAGAAAACTATACATTTTATTCGCTCCTAAGGCTTCCATGGCTTCATAAGGCAACATATCCGCTGTCTCAATGGCTTCATAAAGTTGTTTAGCTATGAAAGAAAAGGTGAATAAAGCAATTGCCAAGGTCCCTGCAAAAGTCCCTAAGCCAAAAATATAAGTCAAAATCAAAGCGGTCACTAAGGTTGGTAAAGTTCTGATTAGACTCAACAATAGTTTTAAAAGACTAGTTATCCAGTGATTTCTAGTTAAATTAGTGGCAGACCACATGGCATAAGGTATCGCTAAAAGCGCACCAATAAAAGTCCCCAGTACAGACATTTTAATCGTATCGAGCAGCGGAGGGATTACCTCATTAAAATAAGCCGTATTGGGTGGTACCATCCGTTTTAAAATAACAAAGAATTCCTCACCACGCTTGATTAAAACTTGTAAATCAAAACCAGTCATTTTAGCTGATAAATAAATCAATAAAGTAATCAATAAAACAATTAACAAGGTAAAAGAGCGCTTCTTATACACCTTCTTGCCATTTGAAAGCACGATTTCTTTGGGACGCATAAATGAAAGTATTGGATTATTCATAGGAGTCACGTTCCTCTTCAGTGCTTTGTCCTTTATAAATATGGTTTAGGACTTCTTGGGTGACTTCATTTGAAGGCCCATCATAAACAATTGCTCCTTCGCGAATGCCAATAATCCGATCACAATATTCAAGCGCCAATTCCACATGATGAATATTGATGATGACGGTGATGTTGTCTGATTGATTGATATTCTGGAAATCTCGCATCACTACAGCAGCGGTGACTGGGTCCAAAGAAGCAACAGGCTCATCGGCTAGAATAATGCGTGGATCTTGCGCCAAAGTCCTAGCCAGTGCCACCCGCTGTTGTTGACCACCCGATAGTTGGTCGACTCGCGTATAGGCCTTATCAAGAATTCCTACCCTGTCCAAAGCTTCCAAGGCTTTTATTTCTTCTTCCTTCTTGTAATAGCCAATCAAGACGCGCCAAAAAGGGATATCAGGGACAAAAGCCGATAAGACATTGGTGATGACTTTTGCACGAGTTACTAAGTTAAAAGACTGAAAAATCATCCCGATCTTACGTCGGAACTGACGCAAGCTCTTACCTTTTAAGCCACTCACATCCACCCCATCAACCGTTAATTTTCCTTCTGAAATGGAATGCATTTTATTAACCGTTCGAATGAGAGTGGACTTACCTGCACCCGATAAACCAATAATGCCAACGAATTCTCCTTGATCAATCTCCAAATTAATATCTTGTAATGCTAATACACCTTTTGGATATCTTTTATAAACTTGTTCAAATTTGATCATTGCCTTCTCCTTTTTTAATCTTTCAACTAAAGAAACACCCACCGTCCAGTGGGTGTTTTGTTTTAGACTATTTGTCGGTATTTATTATTCACCTTGTTCACGTAGAATTTTTTGTGCTTCACGTTCTGTTTCATAATCTTCAGCTTTGGCGGGTTTGTAGCCTTCATGACTATAAATGGCAATGACTTCTTTACCTTCTTCGGTTTCAGCAATATTAATGAAAGCATTTTGAAGGGCTGTTTTTAATTCGTCTGTCATTATCTCTGAAGTCTTACTTACAGAAACAGTGTCATTGTAAACATTAGGAGTAACGCCAATGACATTTGTCTCTTCCCAAATGCTCGCTTCACGTCCCATATCTTCCATCCATGCATCGACATTATCACGACGTAAGTCAGCAAAGCCAACCACCACATCTACTTGCTCGGATGCTAAACGAGCAATGGAAGAAGGATAGGAATCTGCTTGAACGACATTTGATAAGTCAGAAATTTGTTTACCATCGAATTGGTTTCCTAACCAAATGGAAGGATAAATGTAACCTGATGAAGAAGAGGAGGACATGACTGACCACTTAGCAGAGTCTAAGTCTTCCCATGTTAATTCTTCGCCATTGTTTACTTTCTCAGCTAATTCTTGGCCTTTTTCAGAAGGCCCTGCAATAATTAAGCCTTTGTAATAAGAAACTTGATCTTCGATTAATTCAGTCGCTTGACCGTCATTCCAGTCTACTGGATTCTCAGAGTCTTTCGATAAACCTTGACGAGTCGATGTAAGAAGGACGTCCACATCGTCTTCGAACAAGACATACGTTCCGCCAGGAATTAAACCAACATCAATCGTTCCTGCAGCCATACCCTCTCCGACTGCTTCATAAGATGTTCCGACAGTAATTTCGACATTCTTAACATCAAATCCTTCTTTAGCTAACTCATCAATCAAGAGCTGTTTCAAAGGTTCTGTTGTTGTAATAATTTCTTCGGGATCACGGGATGGAACAAAAGCAACTTTTAACGTCTCAATTTCAACTGCTTCTTCTTGGGCATTTACAGTAAATACATTCAAAAAAACACTTGCCAGTAGAGATAGGACCATTAATAGACTAAACTTTTTCTTCACAGATGTTACCTCCAAATATTTGATAGCTCAATTATAACGAACTAAGTAAAGTAGAGCAACTTGCTTGTTCAATTTTACATAAAGTTTACAGTAGGTAAGAAGCCATTCAATCATTCTCCTGTTATCATGTGTTTTTTTAATACTATTTTCTCAGATTTACAAAAATTTTTTAATCTTTCAGACTAGAATTTGAAATAGCTTATTTTGTAAAAGTTTTTAATTCGTACCCTAATGCAAACACAAAAAGTATTTCTACCTGTGCCATTGCTCCCGATACGATATACCCTGCAAATAGATTCCCCAACACTAACGATAAAATTGGAATAATAACAGAAAATAAACCATATGCTTTTGACTTATATAACCAGGAGTATGGTAATAAATGCGCTCCAAAAACCATTGCATAAACCATTATCATTTTGTCGGGAACAGCATTAAAAACCCACATAACAATTAATAGATACAACATTTGATTCATCGTGAACAGAAACCCTAATTTTCCTAACTCGTTTTGTTTCGAAAAAATATCTATGCCCATTTTTTTGCCTATCAACCATGACAATGGTAGTAATAGTGTTGAACAACAAAATACCAAGATGTTCTTTGCGTCATAATGTATGTTGAATGTCGCAACTAGAGTAATCAATAGCCATATTACAACTGATGAAATTATAAAAGGTAACCCTTTTTTCTGTTTGATAAGTATATCATTTCTTAATTCATCTAAATTCATTACTTCCCCCCACAAATTCTCATTTGTATTAATTATATCATTGAATCTTTATTTTCAAACTAAATTCTAAGCACTCTTGTATTTGTTGTTAGCTTCGTCTTATCCTTTCTAGACATATAATTCTCAACATCAAAGGTATTTCTCTTACTATAACAATTTAACACCTTATGTTTTGTAATTTTAATCTTACAAGTATTATAAACAGAAATTTATCTAGAAGTCTTATCATCTTCTTTTCCTATACTACTTCCAATTAAATATCCCACTAAACCTATCAAAACACTCCAAATACTGCCCGTAAAATATATGGCTATGCCTGTTCCAATTGCACCCATAACATTTCCAACTAAAGAACCTATCTTACTTTTTCTTTTCTACCGATTGACCTCAGACTTTCTTCTATGTAGAAAATAGCTTCCATTAACTCTTGTTCTTCTTTTGTTAGTGTCGCTAATGCCTTGTTTAATTCTTCGATTCGCATTTTTACTTCTACAATTTTTCCTAAGTCTATTTTTTCATCTATGATATTATTTACAAAGTGTCCATCATAATCAAAAGACGAAAAAGGTAATACGCAGTGTTCTCTATCTTTCCAGTAAAGATATTTTCATGCTCTATTATCTTCCGATAGGCTTTGTAGACTTCTTCGCTTTCAGGTATAGCTTTACCTTTAACATAAAGGTAGTATTCTTTCTTAGTCATTGTGTCATCCTCCTTTTCATGTTCTCTGTTTTGCTTTTTGAGAATAAAAAAGGAGGACTTCTACACTTTGGCGTAAAATGTCCTCTTATAAATAGTTCGGATTGGGTAATTCTATATTTTTTACTTACTTTTTATCATTGCTTACTATCTTTAATATCTTATACGCTACTAAACAACAAACCATATTTACGATTATGCTTATCAAAATTTCAACTATTGAAGTCTTATATGCTCCTGATAAAATGAATACAGATGATATTGGATATATGGCTCTTACAACTTCCTTCGAGGCAAAAAATATTCCCAAAAAGGAGTATATACCAGCGACAATCAGAGCTATCCAGTAACTCTTTTTAACAAGTCCAACAAGTGCAATAATTGGAGATATTACCATAAAAACACTTATCCCAGTTAATACATATACAGTAAAATAATGAACTACTTCACTCATATTTACCGCATTTAAATGCAGTACCGCTTCTATAATTAAAGATATCATAAACAATATTAGATAAACAAAAATGCTACCCAACAGAGTAATTATCATTTTGGCAGTAATCATATTACTCTCATCTATCGGTATTATCTTTAATGATTTAAGTACATCTTCTTGTTCCTCACGACAAATAATATATCCTCCAAACAATGCTATCAAACTTGGCGATACATAATATGTTGTTAAAGACTGCACTTGTAAAATATACCATCCAAATGTGTCTATATACTTTTTGTCACCAAATGAAAATTGTCCTTGAAGAAATACAATTCCCAAAGTCATTATAAGTGCAAACATAAGCAAAAATATCAATTTTGATCTGTGAAGTTTTTTATATTCAGCTAATAAAAGTGTCTTCATTTACCATTCTCTCCTTTTCAATAATAATTTTGTAACTATTGTAAATACAACTGCCCATCCTCCTATACAAAGAAAAGAATAGAATATATTTGTATCTTGATTTAATACTACTCCCGGAACATCTCTCAAAACAATTGCTGTAGAGCTTGATAATGGATGTGCATACATATTAACCATTAAAAGTACAAATCCAGAAAAGGCATAAACAATTGTAAAACAAACAGGTAAAATATATTTTTTTGTTAAAAATGCGATAGATAAAATAGGAAGTATAGAAACTGCTAAAAGCCCACTAATCTCAAAACACTTTCTAATGAGAAAAGTACACAAAGAATAATCTATCTCTATATGATGAATAATTTTCCCAAAAAGAAGTGTAAAGAGAATTGACAAACTCATAAATACTAAAGTGTAAAAAAACACAAGTATAAATTTGCTAATCAAAAGCTTTGTCTTCTGTACCGGTACAATCCATAATGCCTTAAAAGTATCATTCTCATGCTCTGCTGACACAATCATTGTGGAAAATATCCCTAATATAATTGGCAAAATCAACCATAAATTATAACTAAAGATTGTCCATTTAAAATATTTCATTGCATTGTCTGAAAAATCTATATTTCCAAAGTATATAGTGGCAAGAAATGGCATTAAGAGTGTTGCCAGAAACATCATGAAAACAATCTTTTTCCTTTTTAATTTAAGAAACTCTACTTTAATTAAATTAAGCAATTCCCTCTCCTCCGGTTATTTTCTTGAAGTAATCTTCTAAAGAATCATTACATGTTTGTGATGAAATCACTGATATTCCATTCATAACCAATGACTCATTAATTTTTGCCATATCTAATCCATGACTATATATCTTTACATGATTATTATCTTCAACGGAATAGTTTGTTATTTCGAACTCTTTTTCCAACACAATAGTCGTCTTTGATACATCAGATACTTCCAACATAATGTACTTTCTATTTTTTTTATTTAATTCTTCCATGCTACTTTCTTCTAAAAGAACCCCGTTATCTATAATGCCAACAGTATCAGCAAGAAGTGTTATTTCAGATAAAATATGACTGGAAATTAAAATTGTCTTTCCTTTTTTTACACTTAAATCTTTTATAAAATTCCTAACTTCCGCTATTCCAATGGGATCTAAGCCATTTGTCGGCTCATCTAAAATTAAAACCTCTGGATCATGTAAAATTGCATTAGCTATTCCAAGTCTTTGCTTCATTCCTAAAGAATAATTCCCAAAGAGTTTTTTATCTTTATATGGAAGACCCACTACTTCTAAAGCATTTTTCACCGCATTAGGAAAAGCCGTTCCTCTTAACATTGCAAATACTTCTAAATTTTCTGTTCCTGTAAGATTAGGATAAAATCCGGGGGTTTCAATAATTGCACCAATTCTTGGATAAATCTTTTTCTCATTACCTTTTATATTTTGATTGAAAACACTTACTTCACCATTCGTAATATCCGTAAGACCCAATATCATCTTCATAATTGTTGTTTTACCAGCTCCATTTCGTCCTAATAACCCATATATAGAACCTTTTTCAACATGCAAATTTACGGAATTAACAACCTTTTGTTCTCCATACACTTTTGTTAAATTCTTTGTTTCAATAATATAATTTTTCATTTTATTTTTCTCCTTAATAGTTTTGTCTTTTCATGGATTTTATAGCGAGTATAAAAAATACTATTCCGATTGATAAAATAGATAACAAGCAACTAAACTGTGATACATTTAGTGAATATCCAATACTATTTTCCACCATTTCTTTGGCAGCCGATGATACATTTTGATAAACCCCTAATAAACTTGCAAGCGGATGTATATGAACTAATATCGATGCTCCAAATATCCCAATTCCTAAATATATCAAGCACATAGAAATAGGTAAAACATAACTCTTAGAAAAAGAAGCAATGTAAATCACCGGAAGCATTGCAATCGGAATTAACAAAGCTGCTAATATATATAAAATAGCTGCTTCTTTCAATGTGACTAAATTAAAATCTAAGAATCCTATGCTTAATACAGCCCCCAAAACAGACGATATATAAGTTAATGCCATTAAAAAAAGTGTCAGTAATTCTATCAAAATAAATTTCACTAAAAACACTTCAAATCTACTAACCGAAGTTATTAGTACATTCTTTAAAGTGTCATTCTTCTTTTCTTCAAAAAATAACATTGTAGAAACTATTCCAATTACAACTGGCAAGAACACAAAAGTTATATTCTTAAATGCTAAGCAGTACAAGTCCCCAAAGCTATCCATGATAGGACTTTCTCTTGAAATTGAAAATGCTCTTTCGATTGCAAATAAATTTAAGATAACAGTTAATAAAATTATGCCTATCAAAATTCTGCTTCTCTTCCATTTTTTTATTTCGGCTTTTATTAAGAGCATATCGCACCTCCTTACAAGAAATATTGTAAATGATTAACCTTGCCATAATCTTGCGACACTCTTGTTTTTATCTTGTTTCAATAAAAAAAGCCCCAAAAGAGGCTTTCTAAATCAGCTATTTATATTGCAAATTCCACAGTAAAAACAGTTTTTATATTAGGGACACTACTTACGCTTATCTTAGCATTGTTCACTCGCAATAATTCTTTGGCAATTGATAAGCCAAGCCCCGAACCTCTTGTTAATCTTGAACTGTCCGCTTGATACATCCTGTCAAATATATATGGTAAGTCCTTTTCGCATATACCATTTCCATTATCTAAAATCGTCAAAGTAACTTTTGTATCCGATTCTTCTAATTTCAAATTGACTCTATCACAATTACTATGAACAATGATATTGTTTATAATATTGTTTAAACTTCTAAAATAAGCATTTTCATCTATCCTTATATAACATTCCTGTTCTGGAATTTCAATTTCATAGCTTAAATGTTTTTCTTCAAAAATAGGAATCCAGTCGCTTATCACATTTCTTGTTAATTCGTTCAAATCCTTATCCGCAAAAGAAAACTTCCATTCTCCTGAATCCAATTTCACCCAATCAAAGAGTTTTTCTACAAATTCTTTTAAGTAATGTGCTTTGCTTAAAGAAACTTTTATATAGTCATCTTTTTCCTCCCCTATAACAAGTCCTTCTTGCACTGCTTCCAAATACCCAACCATAGAGGCTAATGGAGTTTTTATATCATGAGATAAACTTGTCATAAGTGATTTATATGCCTGCTCGGATTGTTTTTGCTCTATTAGTTTATTTTGACTTTGCAGAGTTATCTCATTTATATCATGACAAATTTTTTCTGTAGTATCATTTTTCTTAATTAAAATTCTACGATTATAATCGCCATTTTTGATATCAACAAGTACCTCTTGAATCCTATCAATTTCCCTTTTTATATGCGTAATCTTTCTAACTAAATATAGGATCACACATAAAAGTAGCATGATTATGATAATTTTTACATCCATACATCACTCCCCCCTACTAAAACGATAACCCACGCCTCTCACTGTCAAAATATAAGTTGGTTTCTCAGGATTAGGTTCTATTTTCTTTCGGAGTTTACTTATAAAGGACATGATATTGCTATCATCAAAAAGATAATCTTCTTCCCAAACATTTGTATATATTTGTTTTTTTGTAAAAATTCTCCCTTTATTAGATGCAAGAAAATATAACAAATCAAATTCTTTACTTGTTAATTCGATAATATTATCACTTCTTTTTACAGTTCTATTTTCTTTATCTATTCTCATATCGTCTATTATGATTTCATTAGACCGGTCTGTGCTTTTCTGATTAAAGTCTATGAATCTTCTAACCATAGCTTCTAGAGTTGTCAAACATATGTTACACAAGGTGCTTCTAAATGGGCATGCTTAT